>JAFPBM010000202.1 GCA_017424125.1 Clostridia bacterium
GATGATATTTAAACAATAACATTAAAAAAACAAAAAAGAGAAGTCATACCCAAAGGTGCAACTTCTCTTTTGGAGCGGGTGATGGGACTTTTCCGGCGCAACGCGCCTATCGCCTCGCATACGCTCGTTGCCCACGTCGGCGAAAACAGTTCCCTGAACTGTTTTCTTCCGAAAGCCAAAGGCTTTCTCCCTCCTTGTTCGAATCCCTATCGTACTAAAAAAGAGAGCACCAACCGCAAGGGCTGCTACTCTCTTTTATTGGCGCGCCCGAAGGGATTCGAACCCCCGACCTTTAGAATCGGAATCTACTGCACTATCCAGCTGTGCTACGGGCGCATAAAGACCGACTTTGTCGGTCTTTTGTTATTTTGTGGCGGAAATTTTTGCAAGTGCTTTATCTGCCGCTTTTATTTTTGTTTTAACGTTTTTATCTTTTCCTATAATGGTGACTTCACCCGCAAGACGTCTGCCGATTTGCAGATTTTCGGGCAGGGTGAACATTCCGTTTGTACGTTTTTCAACCGCTTTATAAAAGGACTTTGGAACGGGAACGGTCTTTGTGGCGCCGCTTTCAAGCATTTGCTCTGCAAAAAATCCGCCTTCGAAAAGCCCTTCAAGATATTTTGCCGATTCCTCGTCAACGATATAAAGCAGCGCCTCGGAATTTGAAGCAATATTGGCGGTCAGTTTGGTGGAAACGGTATTTTGGTATGGGTTATATTGGTCGCTTTTTGCGTATGAGCAATCAATAATCTGAATATTGGTTTCGCCGTTGCCGTCAAGGTCTTCGTAATATTGCTCAAGTTGGTATTCAAGCGTAGATAGTTGTTCGTTTGTAAATGCGCTGTATGCAAAAAGTAAAACTTGGGCGTCGTACTTTTCGCGCGTGGCGCACTGTCTTATAACTATTGCAAGAACTATAGCGAGCATTGTGCCGAAAATCACAAAAAACTTGTTGTAAAACCAGAAGTTCTTTGCCTTGTCTGCCACCGTAACGGGTACGATTTCCTTGTTTTCTTCGGGCGGCAAGGCCTCAATGTTTTGACGCGCTTTTTTAACGGCAATCAAATCTTGCTGACGGCGTCTGCGTTCTTCAAAAAAATCTTTATCAGGCATTTTTTACCTCTATGTTAATTTTCTTCCGTTTGTGTTTTAGGTGCTTTATCTGAGAAAGTGGGATTAAGTCCGCTACCCGAACAACCCATAATGCAAAGAACCAGTACCGCCGCCAAAACTGCGGCGATAAAGGTTTTTATAAATCTTTTCATAAAAATCACTTCTTATCAGTCAATATCTTTTCCGCAGCAACGTTTATATTTTTTGCCGCTGCCGCAAGGGCAAAGTGCGTTTTTGCTGACAACGCCTTTGCCGCGTATGGTTCTGCCTTCGCCACCTGTGTCACTTTCTTCAGCAACCTTTTCACGCTTGATTTCTTCGTCCTTTTTAATGCGGACGGTCATAACAAGACGTGCGGTTTGTTCGCGGATGGCGTCGGTCATCGCACTGAACATATCGTAACTTTCGTTGCGGTAGGCAACAACAGGGTCGTGCTGTCCGTATGCGCGCAGACCGATGCCCTGTTTGAGTTCGTCCATATTGTCAATATGGTCCATCCAGTTTTGGTCAACGCTGCGAAGGAGCATTACACGTTCCATTTCGCGCATAGTATCAGTGCCGTATTCTGCTTCGCGCTTTTCATAAATCTGCGTTGCGCGGTCTTTAAGCATAGCAGAAATATCCTCTTTTTCAATGTTGCCGAGTTCTGTGGGCGAATAGTGGAAATCGTTGCCGCTAGTCAGCCAACCAAGGAAGTATTCGCGCAAAGACGCTAAATTCCAGTTGTCGTGAATCGGGTCGGAAAGGTAGAGAGATACGGTGTTATCAATGGTTTCAAACACCATATTCATAACCGTTTCGTGAATATCGTCACCGCTTAAAACGCGGTTGCGTTGTTCATAGATGAGTTCGCGCTGTTTATTCATAACGTCGTCATAGTCGAGAACGTTTTTACGTATAGCAAAGTTGCGCGATTCAATCTTCTGTTGCGAAGATTCAATAACGTTTGTAAGCATACCGCTTGAAATGGGCATATTTTCGTCAATGCCAAGACTGTTCATAACATTTGTTACGCGTTCGCCGCCAAACAGGCGCATAAGGTCGTCTTCGAGAGATACGAAGAACATCGTTTCACCCGGGTCGCCTTGACGTCCCGCACGTCCGCGTAACTGGTTGTCAATTCGGCGTGATTCGTGGCGTTCGGTACCGATTATATAAAGGCCGCCGACTTCGCGCACTTTTTCTGCCTCGGGCGCAATTTCCTCGCGGAATTTTGCGTAAAGTGCGGCATAATCTTCACGCGCTTTTTGAATATCGGGGTCGGAAATTTCGCCAAATCCGGTGGCTTCGGCAATAATCTCGTCCGAAAGACCCGCTTTTTTGAGTTCGGCTTTTGCAAGATATTCTGCGTTACCGCCAAGCATAATATCGGTTCCGCGTCCCGCCATATTGGTGGCTATCGTAACGGCGCCGAATTTACCCGCCTGCGCTATAATCTCTGCCTCGCGTTCGTGGTGTTTAGCATTAAGAACGTTGTGCTTTATACCGCGTTTTTTAAGCCTTGCACTCAAAAGTTCGGATTTTTCAATCGTAATTGTGCCGACAAGAACGGGTTGACCTTTTTTGTGACACTCTTCAATCAAATCACAAACGGCAGAAAACTTTGCGTTTTCGGTTTTATATAC
>JAFPBM010000203.1 GCA_017424125.1 Clostridia bacterium
GAACATCTATCAATGTTAGCACTCATATTTTCACTCCCTTTACCTTTAGATATTATATCATAAAGGTTAGTGCGTGTAAACAACAAAAGAAACAATAAAAAATCGGGCTTTTGTTATATTTTAAAGCGATAACGCAACAAAAATGAACGCTTAATACCGAAAAACTCATAAAAAAGTTGACTTTTGCGTTCATTTGTGTTATAAATAGTACGTATTTTGATTGTATTATTTTGGAGGTTGTTATGAGTCTTACAAAAAAACAGTTTGATTTATTATCCACACTTGCAACCGCAAAGGAAAAGTTGAGCCAAAGACAACTTTGTGAAAAGTGCGGACATTCATTGGGTACGGTTAATAAAGTTATAAAAGAATTGACCGACCTTGATTATATTAAAGACGGCGAAGTTACCGATAAAGGTTTTGATGCGCTTGAACCGTATAGAGCGAAAAGGGCGATATTTATTGCCGCAGGTTTTGGAAGCCGAATGGTGCCCGTTACACTCAACACACCGAAACCGCTTATTCGCGTTAATGGAAAGCGCATAATCGATACGCTTCTTGATGCGTGTTTGGAAGCGGGGATTTCCGAAATATACATCGTTCGCGGATATTTAGCAGAACAGTTTGACCAACTGCTTTACAAATATCCGATGATTAAATTCCTTGAAAACCCGTCTTATAATGAAGCAAACAACATTTCTTCCGCCGTTGTGGCAAGATATCTTTTGCAGAACGCCTATGTGTTTGAATCGGATTTGATTATTTCTAATCCTTCAATTATCACAAAATACCATTATCAGTCTGACGTTCTTGGAATTTGGAAAGATAGAACGGACGACTGGGTGCTTGACGTTGACAAGGACGGTAACGTTTGCGAGGAAAAGGTTGGCGGTACAAACACCTATCAGATGGTGGGCGTTTATTATTGGAACGCGCTTGACGGTGCCAAACTTGCCGAGCATATAATGGAAGCATTTATGCAACCGGGCGGTAAGGAAAGATATTGGGAAACTGTTCCGAATCAAGTTTACAAGGGACAGTATAAAATACAGGTTAGACCCTGTCGTGAAGAAGACATTGTAGAAATTGATACCTTCCGCGAACTCAAAGCAATCGATAAAACTTACGACGTGTAATGAGGTGTGAAAAATGGAAAACAACAAAAATGGTACAGGATTAAAACGTTCTTTAAGTCCAATGTCGGTTTGGGCGTTGGCTTTTGGTTGCGTTATCGGTTGGGGTTCGTTTATTAACCCCGGCAAAAAGTTTTTGCCTAACTCGGGTGTTGCGGGTACCGCAATTGCTATGGTGCTTGGCGCTCTCGTAATGGTAATCATCGCGTTTTCTTATGCATATATGGTGCCAAAATTCCCCAAAGCAGGCGGCGAATTTACCTTTACTAAGAACTGTTTTGGTAAGATTCCTGCGTTTATATGCGGTTGGTTCTTGGTGTCTGCATATCTGACCAACGTACCGATGAACTCCACGGCTATCGGTCTTATTGTTGACGGTCTTGACGGTGGAGCAGACATACTCAAGTTTGGTTGGCACTATTCAATAGCAGGTTTTGACGTTTGGCTGGGCGAAACGCTTTTTGCAAGTGCAATTCTCATTTTGTTCGGCGTGCTTAATATTTTAGGTGTTAAAAAAGCCGCGTTTATTCAGACCGTTTTGGCGGTATTGCTTGTAGGAAGTGCGCTTACACTTTGCATTTCGGGTCTTGTTTCGGCTAAGGCGCAGGGTATCAATATGGCACCCATTTGGGGATTTGACAAAGCCGCCGCAATGGCAGCAAACGCCACAACATCTAACATTGATGCTTTTGCACACAAGGGCACAAGCGGTGTTTTATCCGCAATTCTTGCCACATTCGCGATTGCACCTTGGGCATTCGTTGGTTTCGATACTATTCCGCAAGCCGCAGAAGAATTTAAGTTCCCCTTCAAAAAAGTTATGGGAATTATGGTACTTGCTATCGGTTTTGGTTGTTTCGTTTATATTTCCAATAATACCGTATCGGCTGCGGCACTTACAAACTGGCCTGACAGAGTAATGGCAGGCGAGTGGGTGCTTTTAGTTGCGGCAGAAGAATTACTTGGTACGTTTGGCAAGGTTTTGATTGGTGTCGGTGTTTCAAGTGCGGTACTTTCGGGTATTATGGGATTCTATCTTGCATCCAGCCGTCTTATGTTCTCTATGGCACGTGACGGATATCTACCCGCTTGGTTTTCTAAAATAAACGAAAAGCACAGCACACCTGTTAATGCTATGATTTTTTGTATCATAATTTCGCTTTCGGGTCCGATTTTGGGACGAGAGGCTCTTGGTTGGTTTGTTGATATGAGTGCAATCGGCGCGTCAATCGGTTTCTTCTTTACGTCGGCATCAACCCTTGTAACGATGAAAAAGGATAAAGACGGAACAAAACTTATTAAAACAACGGCAACTATAGGTGCAATTTTCTCTATTTTGTTTATGATTCTTCAACTCATACCCATACCGGGCATACAGGGCGTTCACTTTGGCAAAGAATCATATATAATGCTCGTTATATGGATTGTGATAGGCGTTTTGTTCTATCTCTCGCAAAGCAAAAACTTTAAGGCAAATCGTGATTAAAAATTAAAGGACGGCTTAAGCCGTCCTTTTTGTTTTGTAATAATTTTTACTCAACTTTCATACAAATTACAAAGGACAGAGGAGTTGAGTAAGTATGAATATAGAGTCGCAAACACGCGCGGCAATGCTTGGCGAATACATATTAAGTACGGGCGCAACGGTGCGCGCGACGGCAAAGGTTTTCAAAATCAGTAAATCTACGGTACATAAAGACGTAACAGCGCGACTTATGGTGGAAAAACCCGCACTTTACAGAGAGGTTAAAAAGGTGCTTGAACTCAATAAAAGCGAACGCCATATTCGTGGCGGAATGGCAACGCGAAAAAAATATAAAGGATAAAACCGAGGGCGTAATCCCTCGGTTTTTTAATCTAAAAGCAAGTTCATATAAATATTTTTTGGGGAATTGAATCCGTATCCGCAAATAACAGTTTCGCCATCGCCGCTTGGCAGCAGCACTCGCACGTCGGCAGAGTCAAACTTTTTTGCAACCGCCGAAACAATGGCGGGAAGCGTTTCTTTTGTAGCTGTGGTTTCCTTTATAAACACACCGTCTGAATCCTTGCCGCAAAGGACTATGTCTTCGCGGTTGTCGGAGATTACTTTATAAGCAGAGAGACCAAAAAACGTTTCTTGTGTCAGTGCATATTCCGCGGAACCGTCATCCCATACAAGCAAATCTACGAAACGCTTGTTACGAATTTCATTATATTCCGTAGCAGAGCAGGGCAAAAGCACGGCGGGCGGTGCGGTGGCTGTGTGGGTTTCAAAACACCATTCGCCGCACGGGTAAAATCCCGAATTTTCATAAAACGCAAAAAGGTCGGCGTTTTCGGGGTGTAAAACTATTGCGGCGTTTTGAGCCTTGCCGAAATCCTTAATAGCACACATAATTCGTTTGCCGATGCCGTTGCCGCGAAGTTCGGCATCAACACAAATTCCGTATGCGTAAAACGCGGGTGCGCCACAAATCTCACAGGGCAGAAGATGCGCTTCACCAACAATACGGTCACCGTCATAGGCGCAAATTGTGTAATCGGGATTAAAGTGGTGAGAAAAAAACATATTAACGAAACCAAGCGTATCGTCAAACGAATTAAGAAAAAGCCGTTTTAGTGCCGTTTCGTCACTTTTTTGTGCTGTTTTGATATAAAGGTTCATATTTCCTCCAAGGTCGCTTTTTAATATTATACCCAATTTTTTACAATTTTTCAATAAAAAACCGTCCGCTTGTGCGGACGGTTTTTATCTACTGCTCTATTTTATCAATATCGTAAGGTGTTGTCTGGTAAACGTAATAGTTAAGCCAGTTAGAGAACAAAAGGTTTGCCGAAGAACGCCAAGTTACAACGGGCGGATTGTCGGGGTTGCCGTCGCGGTAATAGTTTTCAGGCGGTTCGGGGTTAATTCCCGCTGCAATATCGCGTCTATACTCGCGGTCAAGCGTATATGGGTCGTATTCAGAGTGTCCCGTTATGAAAACCTGACTTCCGCTTTGATTTTGCGCGGCGTAAACACCTGCTTTGTCGCTTACGGCGAGAAGTATAAGTTCGTCGTTCGCTTCAATATCCTCACGCATAATGGTTGTATTGCGCGAATGGGGAATCATAAACATATCGTCAAAACCGCGGAAAAGTTGGATTTTATCGCGGCAAACGTAGTGTTTGTAAACACCCGAAAGTTTTTTTGGCAACAGGTGTTTGTTTATGCCGAAATGGTAGTAAAGTCCCGCCTGCGCACCCCAACAAATGTGGAGTGTGCTGTGGGCGTGGGTTTTGCTCCATTCCATTATTTCGGTGAGTTCTTCCCAATAATCAACGTCGGAAAATTCAAGTTGTTCAACAGGTGCGCCCGTAATGATAAATCCGTCAAAATGCTTGTGTTTTATGTCCTCAAAGTTTACGTAAAACGTTTCAAGATGCGACTGCGATATGTTCTTTGAACGGTATGAACTTGTGTTCATAAGTGTCAAATCAACCTGAAGCGGCGTGTTGCCAAGCAAACGGCAGAGTTGCGTTTCGGTATCGATTTTTGTCGGCATCAAATTGAGAACGAGAATTTTAAGCGGACGAATATCCTGCGAGAGAGCGCGTGTTTCGGTCATTACGAAGATATTTTCTTCGGTGAGCGTTTTGGTAGCGGGAAGTTCGTTTGGGATTTTAATAGGCATAATTTATCTTCCTATCAGATAGATTTAAGTGCGTTTTCAATATCAGCAATAAGGTCTTCTGCGCCCTCAATACCGCAAGATAAGCGGATTAAGTCGGGCGATACACCTGCTGCTGCAAGTTCCTCATCGGTCATCTGACGGTGGGTAGCACTTGCGGGGTGCAAGCAGCAAGAACGCGCATCGGCAACGTGGGTTTCAATAGCGATGATTTTAAGTTCGCTCATAAACTTCTCAGCCGCGGCACGACCGCCCTTAACACCGAAACTTACAACACCGCAACTGCCGTTTGGCAAGTATTTGGTTGCAACGTCATAATATTTATTACCCTCTAAATCGGGATAGTTAACCCAAGCGATTTTATCGTTTGCCTGTAACCATTTAGCAACAGCCATACCATTTTCACAGTGTTTTTTCATACGCAGATGCAAACTCTCAAGTCCGAGGTTCAAAAGATATGCGCTCTGCGGTGACTGTGTAGAGCCGAGGTCGCGCATAAGTTGTGCCGTCGCTTTGGTGATAAACGCGCCCTCAAGACCGAAACGCTCGGTGTAAACAATGCCGTGATAACTGTCGTCGGGTGTGCAAAGACCGGGGTATTTATCGGCGTGTGCCGTCCAATCAAACTTGCCCGAATCAACAATACAACCGCCGACAGCCGAGCCGTGACCGTCCATATATTTTGTGGTGGAATGGGTTACAATGTCTGCGCCCCATTCAATCGGACGGCAACCAACCGGTGTTGCAAAGGTGTTGTCAATAATAAGCGGAACACCGTTTTTGTGTGCAACCTTAGCGAAAAGTTCAATATCAAGAACCGAAAGTGACGGGTTACTTATTGTTTCGCCAAATACCGCTTTTGTGTTATCGCGGAAAGCGGCTTGAAGTTCTTCCTCTGTTGCGTCGGGCGAAACAAAGGTAAAATCAATACCCATCTTTTTCATTGTAACGTTGAAAAGGTTGAAGGTGCCGCCGTATATTTCGCTGCTGGAAATTACGTGGTCACCGCAATGTGCAATATTGAAAATGGAAAAAAGGTTAGCCGCCTGACCTGATGATGTAAGCATTGCGGCGGTGCCGCCTTCAAGTTCACAAATTTTGGCTGCAACGGTGTCACAGGTCGGGTTTTGCAGACGTGAATAGAAATAACCCGAAGCTTCCAAATCAAAAAGTTTAGCCATAGCCTCGCTCGTGGCGTATTTGAAAGTTGTGCTTTGAATAATCGGTACCTGACGCGGACCGCCGTTTTCTGCGGTGTAGCCGCCCTGTACACAGGTGGTGTCAATGTTTTTATACATAAATCAGTCCTCCAAACTGTGAGAATTCGTTACATATTATTTTATAACTTATACAGTATAAAGTCAATGTTTTTTCATTATAAAACCCCGATACTGTGCGTATCGGGGAATAATTAACGTGAGGTATAAGGTGCAAAAGCAAGGCGTACGAAATATCCGCGCGCATGCGAGCATACCGGACAAACGGAAGGCGCCTTTTCGGTGTTTATAATGTTGCCACAGTTAAGACACATCCAGTCCACCTTAGCATCGGCAACGAAAAATTTGTCTTCACGTAAGAGTTTTGCAATAGTGCCGAAACGCTCTGCGTGTGTTTTTTCAATTTCTGCGATTTGTCTGAAGGTATTTGCAATCGGCAAAAAGCCTTCTTGTTCTGCTACGTCTGCAAAGTTTTTATAGGCGTCACCATATTCCTCAAGTTCGTTGTGCTCGGCTTTCTCAAGCAATTCTATAACGGAATTTGTAATGTCAACAGGGTAACAACCGTCAACACATATATTTTCACCCGCACATTCCTTTAGTTTTTCATAAAACACCTCTGCGTGAGCAAGTTCCTGTTCTGCGGTAAACTTGAAAATTGCCTCAACAACGTAAAGTTTTTGTGCCGCCGCTTCCTCTGCGGCAAAGGTGTAGCGGTTTCTTGCTTGACTTTCCCCCGCAAATGCGCGCATAAGATTTTCTTTTGTTTTGCTGTCTTTGAAATTTACTGGCATAATAAAAACTCCTTTCAGAAAAAAGTTTTTCCAAAAAAGGAGTTTTTTATACTACATAATATCTAATTTTGCTAAGAACATAACGTTGCCGTCCTTGTCTTCACCGCGGGAAAAGAGAGAACCGTTTTCTTTAAGTGAAAAAATATGAAGTGCAGTATCGGCAAGAACTTCTTTGCGGTAGTCAATCTGTAGCGCAGATATTTTTTCGTCTTCTTTAAGTTTAGCAGAATCAAGCACAAAGTTTAGATATTTTGTGTTGTTAACGTGGCCGTTCATATCAATATCCGTAAACCGCGGATAAACCGTTACGGGCGCACTACCCGTTTCAAAAGATTTAAGTTTTAAAGCGCGGTCTTCAAAAATGCGTTCTTCACAAAACTCGGTAAGGTTATAAACGTTTTTCCCTGCGGCAAGGCGTCGTTCGTTTATGTCCATAAGCACCCACTCAGAAGACCCCTTAAAAAGCATATTGCCGTTTTCGTCCATGATTTTGTATTCACGCGTGTAACCAAAACGGGTTGGCGGTAGCGGCCAGGTTTTTACCTTGATTTTTGAAAACATCGGTGCGTCGGCAATGCGGGTATATCGCACTCTGGTCAACACCCACACAAGCGACTGAGATACAAGTGCATCATACCCACAGTTAAGCGTCTTTGCGTGTGCCCCCGCAGCGTCTTGAAATAAATCAAGAACCGAAGACGGTAAAATCTGTCTGTTTTTATCAAAATCCGACGTCCGCAGATAATATTCGCGTTCAAAAATTTTTTCCATTAAATTTCTCCTTGACAAAAAGTTAAAGTGTCTTTATGGTTAGGATTTGCAGTTGAAAATAGTATAACAAAAAGTGCTTCCTTTTTCAAGCCTCAAGGGAGCAAAGGGAGTAAAAATGGAAATTAAATATGTAAACGTAAATTTCAAAAACGGCTTTGCCGACAGGGTGCCAACCGTAACACAGTACGATTACGGTCAGCATCTCAGAATAACGGGACTTGCACTGCCGGAGGCGGTAGAATTCCACTTTAAAAATCAAAAATCCGAAGAAACACTTTTGGTAGCGGGAATTACAACGGACGGCATAACAACCGTGCAGATTCCAAACAGTATGTTAAAAGAGCCGCACAATATAACGGTATACGTCTATGTTTCCAACGGAGAAAGCGGCAAAACAGTATACCGAATAGACCTTAATATGCGCGTACGTAACGCGCCGCAAGAATTGTCAACCGACCCCAACGACGAACACTACGTAAACGGCGTATCTGAACTCATAGCCGAAGCGGCAGGGGCGGCAAATCTTGCTAAAGAAAGTTTGGAAGAAGCAAAAAACGCAAAAGAAATCTGCCTTTCAGCCGCGGCGGCAACACAGGCGCTATGCGATACGCTGACACCCGCCGACGCGCACTATGATAAAGAAAGTTGGACGGCACAAAGCGGTGTAGCGGTCAGCGAGGCGATAAAAGAACTTAAAACAGAACTATCAAGCAGTTCGCTATATGCTAATGCGCTTCGCGGCGAACAGGAAGATAAAATGCTAGTGATTGATGATGTATCACCGATAGAACATAACATTGAATTTTCGGTGCATAGCAGAAACCTTATATGCAAGGAGCCAAGAAGTGTAACCATTGACGGAATTTCGTATGTCTATAATGAAGACGAATTTGTTATAGCACTTGAGGGTACGGCGACGGGCGAAACTCCTTATATGATTGTATCAAACGAGCCGTCTGAGAGAATCAAACTTGAAAAGGGTGTATATACA
>JAFPBM010000204.1 GCA_017424125.1 Clostridia bacterium
ACTGCAGAAGCCGCGCTTGAGCATTTGATCGCCACCTTGATGACGGGTTCATTTTTGGCAACACTTACAAAGCATCTCGGGTTTTCGGATGGGCTTACGGGCATATTATCGGCGATAGTATCGCTTGGATGTCTGTTTCAATTATTGTCAATCAGTATCAGAAAACGCAGGGTAAAAAGGTTTGTTGTAACATTCAGTATTATCAATCAGGCGCTGTTTTTATCCCTTTACCTTATACCGATTTTAAACCTCGGCAAAACGGTGAAAGCCGTGTTATTTACGGTAGTAATTATACTTGCATATCTTATTTACAACATAGCGCATCCTAAAAAAATCAGTTGGCTTATGTCGCTTGTGGAGGAGAATCGCCGTGGCATTTTTACCGCCAATAAGGAGATCATATCGCTGATTTCCGGTATAGTTTTTTCCTTCTTTATGGGTAGCTGTACCGACTATTTTTTAGAGCAAGGTAAAGACAATGTCGCATTTATCATAACGGCACTTGTTATTCTTGTGATTTCACTGGCGCATACTCTCACGATGGTGTTTACGGTTGAAAAGGAATACGAAAAACCTGCCCGCAGCGCCGATGGACTTCGCGCATCGATAAAGGAGATTTTCTCTAACCGCGATATACTGACCATCTGTCTTTTATTTGCACTTTACTACATATCTAACTTTGCTTCACACCCCTTCTACGGCACCTATGCCATCAACGAATTAGGGTTTAATCTTAAGTTTGTGGCAACGCTCGGACTTGCGGGAAATGTGTCAAGAATTCTTGTGTCAAAGTTCTGGGGAAGGTATGCCGATAAAAAGAGCTTTGCCAAAATGATAGAAAAATGTTTTATGGTTTTGTTTGTGTCGCAAATGCTTGTGGTTTTTGCAACACCGCAAAACGGTAAGGTGCTTTTCATACTTTATTATGTGGTGCACGGCGTTGCTATGGGCGGTATAAACAGTGCGTTTGTAAATCTTATTTTCGATTATGTTCCGGTTGAAAAGCGCGCGGATTCACTGTCGGTAACACAAGCGGCGGCGGGTACTGTGGGCTTTATTACCACGCTGTGCGCAAGTCCCGTTGTATCGGCGATGCAACAAAACGGAAACCGCATTTTCGGATTCACTGTATACGCGCAACAACTACTTAGTGCGGTGAGCGCCGCAATTACACTGTTACTGATTGTTTTCGTAAGAAAAGTAATTATAAATAAAAAATCTTCCTGAGGTGATTTTTATGCTTCACAGGGTCCCGAAATTTACGACCTTTGGTTTGAAGACGGTGAAATTCACATCACCTGTTCACCCGCAAAAAGAATTGTGTTTACCACCGCAGTTCGAAAAACGGGTGTTGTGTTGACAGACGGCTCTCCCGTGACCGAGGGTCGCTTTAAGGTTTTGCCCGAATACGGATACGTTCGTATTACCGTTGAAGACAATGACGGAAAACGCGCTAACACAAACGCATATTTTACTGATGAATTATTTAAATGAAAAAATCCCGATGAAAACTTTATCGGGATTTTTGTCTTTAACACTAACGAATAAGGGATTGAGAAAAATTTTCAAAAATGTTATACTGTTATTAGAGGTGCAAATACTATGAAAAAATATAAAGGACTTGTTTTAATGCTTTTAATATCACTTTCCTTGTTCGGATTAGTAGCTTGTAAGGACGGCGGAAATAATGCCGCATACGAGCAAATTACAGCTCAAGAAGCCAAAACAATTATCGATAACGAAAAAAATTATATTATCATAGATGCCCGTACCGAAGAGGAATTTGTCGAAGGACATATTGAAGATGCCATCTTGATTCCCGAATATGAAATTGTTCACCGCGCAGAAAAAGAACTGCCCGACAAGAACGCTTTAATACTCGTTTATTGTCGAAGCGGAAGACGAAGTAAAATTGCATCACAAGAGCTTGTGAACTTAGGTTACACAAACGTAAAAGAATTCGGAGGCATTATCGACTGGCCGTATGAAACTGTGAAATAAGGAATAATTATGATACTTGAAACAAAAAGGCTCATTCTTCGTCCGTGGTGTGAGGATGATGCACAGGAATTATATAAATACGCAAAAGATAATGAAGTTGGTCCACCTGCCGGTTGGCCCGCGCATACAAGCGTTGAGAATAGCCGTGAGATTATTCGTAACGTGCTTTCTGCCAACGAAACCTATGCCGTTTGTCTTAAAGAAGACGGCAAACCAATCGGTAGCGTCGGGCTTAAAATGGGCACTGCCACCGATATGACTGACCGCTCAGACGAGTGCGAATTAGGCTATTGGATTGGCAAGAAATTTTGGGGACAAGGTTTGATTCCCGAAGCTTCTCGCGAACTAATCCGTCACGCATTTAACGACCTTAATATGCAAACAGTTTGGTGCGGATATTATGACGGCAACACAAAATCGCGCAGAGTTCAGGATAAACTTGGCTTTATATACTACCACACAACCAAAGGTGTTGAGGTTTCGCTTCTTGGTGAAACACGCACAGGCCACGTGATG
>JAFPBM010000205.1 GCA_017424125.1 Clostridia bacterium
ACCCTGCTTGTGTCGGGCTTTTACGAACTTTCAAACGGCAACACAAATCTTGTGAAAAGCCAAGGTGAAGTTGTAGCCGAAATGGTAGAAAACCATTCTGTAACGGTACCGCTAAGACAGAAAATAAAGCATTTTACAGGCAAACGGAAAAAACGTTACGTGCTTGACTTTTTTTCGCTTAAAATTCCGCTTTTTCTTGGTGCGGAAGAAGGGGAATTTCAAAAATTTATAGAAAAAAAGATGCTGAAAAACGGCAATTCTTACGTGCCGGTTTTTTTACATAAAATCCATTTGCGCGAAATAAAAGAAAGCAACGTCTTGCTATCAGAAGAAAGAGCAGAAGAAATAGCAAAAAGCAAAATAAAGGAACGCCTTAAGGACTCAATAATCATAAAAATTGAAGAAAATAAAACCCTGACGGAAGAAACACTTACACTCAATTGTGAGGTCACACTGCAAAAAAATATAGCCAAAACAGAAAAAATATTATTTGGTACTACAAATTAGAAAGTTTATGTGTTATAATTATTATGAATAATTATAAAAGGAGTCTTTCTGTGGAAAGGAATATAAATATTGAACGGATTGAACAAATAGCGGGACTGTTCGGAAACTTTGACGAAAACATAAAACATCTTGAAGCAAAGTATCAGGTTTCGGTCACGTCGCACTCGGACAGGATAACCGTAAAGGGCGAACCGCTTAACGTGCAAAACGCCGTTCGTGCTATTGAATGTCTTATGAAAATAATAAATAAGGGTGAGGCAATAAACGACCAGAATTTGCAGTACGTCTTCGCACTCGTTGGCGACGGTGAGGACGAAAAAATTGATGCTTTAACCGATTCGGAATGTATATGTGTCACTTCAAAAGGCAGACCTGTAAAACCAAAAACGTTGGGACAAAAACAGTACGTTGAGGCTATTAAAAACCATACCGTAACAATCGGAGTCGGCCCTGCTGGAACGGGTAAAACATACCTTGCGGTTGCAATGGCGGTAGATGCGTTTCGCTCAAAACAAATCAATAGAATTATCTTAACGCGTCCCGCGGTTGAGGCGGGTGAAAAACTCGGTTTCCTGCCGGGTGATTTGCAACAAAAGGTTGACCCGTATTTGCGTCCGCTTTACGATGCGCTTTTTGATATGCTCGGCGCCGAGAGTTTTCAGCGCTGTCAGGAACGCGGAGATATCGAGGTAGCGCCTTTGGCTTATATGCGCGGAAGAACTCTTGACGACAGTTTTATAATTTTGGACGAGGCGCAAAACACAACAAATGAACAAATGAAAATGTTTTTAACCCGCCTCGGCTATAATTCAAAAGCGGTTGTAACGGGCGATATAACCCAAATAGACCTGCCCGACGGCAAAAAATCGGGACTCAAAGAGGTTGTTAAAATTTTAAAAGGAATAGACGATATAGCGGTGTCTAAATTCAGTGACAGAGACGTAGTAAGACACCGACTTGTCGGACAAATTATCAAGGCTTACGAAAGATATGAGGAAAGAAAAAGTGAAAACAAAAGTTATAATAACAAACAAACAAAAAAAGATTAAAACGCCAACGGGACTGCGAATGTTAATCCGAAGAGCGTGTAACGCAACACTCCTTATGGAAAATTTTCAGGATGATGCTGAAATCAACGTAACCTTCACCTGTGACGAAGACATTAAAAAGGTCAATAGCGAATTCAGAAATATAGACAGCGCGACCGACGTTTTGTCATTTCCGCTCGGTGAAGACGGAAATTATGACGAAAATCCCGAAACGGGAGCCAAAATGCTCGGTGACGTGTTAATATCGCTCGAACGGGCAGAGGTACAGGCGGAAGAATACGGTCATTCGTTTGAACGCGAAACGGCATACCTGACCGTACATTCGGTGTTGCATCTTTTGGGTTACGACCACGTAAACGGCGGCCTTGAGCAGGAAATAATGCGTGAAAAAGAAGAATCGGTAATGGAATTACTGGGATTAAGGAGATAATATGAGCAAAACGGCATTTATTGCGATTGTGGGCAGAGCCAACGTAGGAAAATCTTCCTTTGTAAACCGTGCGGTAGGGCAAAAGGTTGCGATAGTTTCGGACAAGCCCCAAACTACGAGAACAAAAATTTTAGGCGTCTTAACAAAAAATGATGACCAACTCGTTTTCATAGATACCCCCGGTCTTCACAAACCGCGCAATACTTTGGGCGAAAATATGATGAAAGCCGTCGGCGCGGGACTGTCTGACGTTGACGCGGCTGTTTTGATGGTAGAGGCGGTAACGAAGTTTAAATTTGATAAAGATAATCTTCCCCCCGCCGAAATTAAACTTATGGACGAACTCAAACGCCGCAATATCCCCGCAGTTCTCGCCATAAACAAAATTGATTTGCTAAAAGATAAAAGCGAACTTTTCCAAATAATATCGGCATATTCTTCGTATATGGATTTCAAGGCGGTTGTGCCTTTTTCTGCCAAGAACGGCGACGGCGCGGATATTTTAATAAAGGAACTTTTAGCCTTTACAAAGGACTCTGTCCATTACTTTGACGACGACACCGTAACCGACCAGACAGAGCGCACAATGATATCCGAAATAATACGTGAAAAACTGCTTTTAACGTTAGATAACGAGGTACCGCATGGTATAGCAATCGACCTTGAACAAATTTTTGAAAAAGACAACCGTGACGGCGAACCGATTTTGAACGTAAACGCGGTAATATACTGCGAAAAAGAAAGCCATAAAGGCATTATAATCGGCAAAGGCGGCGCCGTACTTAAAAAAATCGGCACGTTTGCGCGTACCGATATAGAAAAATATTACGGCACGAAAGTGTCGCTTAAACTTTGGGTAAAGGTCAAGGAAAATTGGCGAAATATGCAGGGTGCAATTCACGGATTCGGACTTGACTGATTTTACCTATAATAATCCATAGCGTTTTTTCACAACTTAAATTAGGGTGATAAAAATGGATGAAAAAACGGCTTGGAAAAAATTCTTACAAAACGGCAGAGTAGCCGATTATCTGAAGTATAAAAGCGCGGTTGCGGCAAGAGAGGGTGAAAAATGTGAGCCTGTCGACAAACGGCCTGATTATAAGGGTTAATAACGTCAAAGAGTATGATAGGTTTATATCGGTGCTGACCGAAACAAACGGCGTCATACGCGCATACGTGCACGGCGCACGAAGCGTTAAAAACAAAAACGCGGCGGCAACGGCGCTTTTAACCTATTCAAACCTGACGTTAGAGCGCAAAAAGGATACATACGTGCTTAAAGAAGCAGCAGCCGAAAAGGTCTTTTTCGGTCTGCAAAACGATATTTTTAAATTAACCCTCGCACAGCATTTTTGTGAATTGTCGGACGTCCTTGCGCCTGAAAATACCGATTCGAAAGAATATCTGCGGCTCATACTTAATTCAATTTCATATCTTGAAAATGATAAACGTCCGCAAAAACTCATAAAAGCAATAACCGAACTACGAATGTTGTCAATATCGGGCTATGCGCCAAACTTGGTTGCCTGTAGCGGTTGTGCAAAGTTTGAAGACGACGTGATGTATTTTGATACGCAAAACGGCGAACTTTTGTGTGAAGAATGTAAAATTGCCGATAGGAATATAATCCCCATAAACAAAAGTGTGTTGTCTGCAATGCGGCATATCGCGTTTTCGGATTTTTCATCACTTTATAATTTTACTATTTCAGAGTCGTCACAAGAGATGCTCGCAGACGTTGTCGAACGGTTTTTGCTCTCTCAAGTAGAACATAAATTTTCCGTTTTACAGTTTTACAAGAATTTATAGAGGTTTTATATGTACGATTATGACAGAAGTTGTCGTGTTTTAGAACTCGGCAAGATACTTACAATGTTATCAAATGAGACGGGCATGCAGGATGCGGCAGAGGCGGCACTTGCTATAAAACCTGTTTTTGATAAATATAGGGTGGAACTGTTGCTTCGTGAAACCGAAGCGGCGCATACCTTTATGGCTCGTTTCGGCGCACCGTCATTCGGTGGAGCAGAAAACGTAAATTCCGCACTTGCCCGTGCCAAAGCGGGCGGTATTTTATCGGCGGGCGAACTTTTAGGGATTGCTGAAACTTTGCGTGTTATACGCGCCGTTAAAGAATGGCGTCAGTCATCAGACGGCTCTAATGAATCGGTGCTTGACGTATATTTTGATAACCTTGTACCCAATAAGTTTTTTGAAGAAAAAATCTTCCTTTGTATAAAAAATGACGAAGAAATAAGTGATAACGCGTCACAAACGCTTTTTGATATTCGCAGAAAAATTTCGTCATCGGTTGCTAACATACGTTCTCGTCTTGATAAACTCGTACGCAGTCAAAATGCAAAATATCTTCAAGAAAACATAGTAACCCAACGTGACGGCAGATACGTGGTACCCGTAAAAGCGGAATATAGGGGAGACGTACCAGGCCTTGTGCACGATACTTCGGCATCGGGCGCTACGCTGTTTGTAGAGCCTATGGCGGTTGTCGAAATCAATAACGAAATCAAGGTGCTTCGTTCAAAAGAAAAGGCAGAAATCGAGCGTATTTTGGCGGAACTTTCCGCTACCGCAGCCGACTTTGCCGATACAACCGTTCATTCTTACGATGCGCTTATAAATCTTAACGTAATTTTCGCAAAGGCAAAACTCGGATACCGAATGCGCGCTACCATCCCAAAAATAAACGACGAGCGTTATATCCACCTTAAAAATGCGCGTCATCCGCTAATAAAACAGAACGAGGTCGTGCCGGTTACGGTAACACTCGGTAAAGATTATGATACACTTATAATCACAGGTCCTAACACAGGCGGTAAGACCGTAACGCTTAAAACTCTCGGTCTTTTAAGCCTTATGACAATGTGCGGGCTTATGATTCCAGTAGATGACAACAGTTCGGTTTATATCTTTGATAAGGTGCTTGTCGATATAGGCGACGAGCAGAGTATTGAACAGTCACTTTCAACCTTTTCCTCCCATATGGCGAATATTATAAATATTTTAGGCGTTGCGGACGAGCGTTCGCTTGTGCTTATAGACGAACTCGGTTCAGGTACCGACCCTATTGAGGGCGCCGCACTTGCCTCGGCAATTTTAATGCGTTTTAGAAGTTTTGGTTGCCGTACCGCCGCCACAACGCACTATGCAGAACTCAAAAGTTACGCCCTTACAACCGACGGCGTCGAGAATGCTTGTTGTGAGTTTGATGTTGAAACTCTGCGCCCTACGTACCGTCTGCTTGTCGGTGTGCCGGGACGTTCAAACGCTTTTGCAATTTCAAGCCGACTCGGTCTGCCTACCGACATAGTAGATAACGCAAAATCACTTATTGACGAGGATAATTTGCAACTCGAAACCATCATAGCATCGCTTGAGAGTTCTCGGCTTGAGGCGGAAAAAGAACGTGAAAATGCCACACGTCTGCGTGCAGAACTTACCGCCGCAAAAAACAGTGTTAAACAGCGCCTTGAGGAGATTGAGCGCGAAAGGCAGAAAAACGCCGACCGCGCCAAAGAAGAGGCTATGCGCATTGTTGATAATGCCCGTGCACAGTCAAATGCTATGCTGACTGAACTTGAAAAAATAAAGAAAAGTTTGACGGCGGAAAACGGAGCGCAGATGTTATCCCGCGCCCGCAGCAGTGTAAAAGGCACACTCAATTCAATGCTTGATGATGCCGACCCCGTCCTTTCACGCACCGACGATAAATACGTGCTTCCGCGTCCATTGAAAGCAGGGGATACCGTTTTGATTTTTGATATAAATAAAACCGCCACCGTCATAAGCGTTGACGAGGCGGCAAAAACTGCCTTTGTTCAGGCGGGCATAATCAAAACCAAGGTGGATATATCAAATTTGCGCCTTACAGAGCAAAGTAAGTCCACGCCTATAAAACGTGAACGCAACGTAAATGGACTCCAGTCACGTGCAGAACGCACCCCCACAACCGAGGTTGATTTGCGCGGAATGGCAAGTGACGAGGCGATAATGGAACTTGATAGATATATTGATAACGCCGTACTGTCGGGCGTTCCAAGCATTACTATCATACACGGAAAAGGTACGGGAGTTTTGCGTACGGCAGTGCAAAGTCATCTAAAACACCATAAAAACATACGCACCTACCGTCTCGGCGTATTCGGCGAGGGCGAAACGGGCGTAACAATAGCAGAAATTAAGCAATAAAAAAACACCGCTCATACGAGCGGTGTTTTCAACTTTATTAAAGCATAAATGCGTCGTGAACAACGTTAAGTGCGCGTTCGCCCTGTTTAGTATCAACCAAAACAGAAATCTTGATTTCACTTGTAGAGATTGTCTGAATGTTGATGTCGGCATCCGAAAGAGCCTCAAACATTTTAGCGGCAACACCGGGGTGTGTCTGCATTCCCGTACCAACAATAGATACTTTGCAAACGCTCTCGTCGTGAACGAGTTTCTTGTAATTGAGTGTGCCTTCAAGTTTCTTAATGCTCTCAATAGCAGTATTGCATTGGTCTGCAGTAACGGTAAAGGTAATGTCCTTTGTTCCGTCGCGTCCAACCGACTGTAAGATGATGTCAACGTTAACCTTAGCCTGTGCCAAGCGTTCAAACACCTTAAATGCAACACCGGGTTGGTCTTGCAAACCTACAATTGAAATTCTTGATACGTTGCTATCCTTAGCAACACCTCTGATAAGCATTTTTTCCATACCAACGACCTCCTTAACTATCGTTCCTTTAACTTCTGGTGTAAGACTTGATAAAACTTCAAGTTCAATTCCGTATTTTTTAGCCATCTCAACCGAGCGGTTGTTAAGCACCTGTGCGCCGAGAGTTGCAAGTTCAAGCATCTCGTCATAGGTGATTTCGTTCATTTTCTTAGCGGTCTTAACAATTCTCGGGTCTGCGGTGTAAACACCGTCAACGTCGGTGTAAATCTGGCATAAATCCGCTTTAAGTACCGATGCAATCGCAACAGCACTGGTGTCAGAACCGCCGCGTCCAAGAGTTGTAATATCATCGTATTTGTTAAGTCCTTGGAAACCTGCAACAATAACAATGTTCTTTTTGGCGAGTTCAGCGCGTATGCGCTCGGGGTCTATTTTGCGTATTCTTGCAATAGAATAGTTGGAATCGGTAGTGAAACCTGCCTGCCAACCAAGAAGCGAAACAACGGGAAGCCCCAACGTTTCAATCGTCATAGCAAGAAGCGAAATAGACATCTGCTCACCAGCGGAAACAAGCATATCAAGTTCGCGTTTTGAAGGTCCTTTGGGGTTGATGGAATATGCTTTTTCAAGCAATTCATCGGTGGTATCGCCCTGTGCAGAAACAACAACAATAACGTCGTTACCCGCCTTGTAATCCTTTTCAATGATTTTTGCTACGTTTAGCAATTTTTCGTTGTTGGCAACCGAAGAGCCGCCGAACTTTTTTACAATTAGTGCCATAAAATTCCTCCTAAGGCAGAATATACATCTGTTACATAATACAGTTAAAACGTATTATTTGTTAATCAATTACTCTGAATATCCTGTAATCGTTAATTCCGAGTTTTTCCATCTTGGCTTTCAAATCGCACTTAGCGGTTTTCTTAAGTGTAAAAGCAACGTTTCCGTTTTCTTCACAAACATCGGATACCGCAAATTCTGATTTGACAGCATCGCTATTTTTCGCATCAGTAATAACAAGGTAAGAGAAAGCAACTGTGTCGGGATTTACAACGTAATCTTTGTCGCCCTCGTCCCAGAAAAGATATTTTCTTGCGTGAAGATGTTTAATACAGTCCAAAACATCTGCAACAACCGCACTTGCCGTTGGCAGTTTGCCTGCGCCTCTGCCGTAGAAAGCAACGTCGCCAATCGCGTCGCCGCGTACCTTAATAATGTTAAACACGTCTTCGGTGCTTGAAATTATGTCAGATTTTTTAATAACAGCGGGGGATACGGCGGCGGTGATTTTGCCGTTTCCCAAAACCTTTGCGTTACCAACAAGTTTAGTAACGTAACCCATATTTGAATTAAGCGCGATATCCGAAAGCAACATTCCTCTGATACCGTCTGTTTTAATCTGGTCGGGATAAACGTGCTTTCCGAAAGCGAGCGATGCCAAAATACAAATCTTTCTTGCGGCGTCGTGTCCGTCAATATCGGCGGATGGGTCGCGCTCGGCATATCCAAGACGCTGTGCCATGGAAAGCGCATCTGAGAACTGCATATTATCTTTAATCATCTTGGTGAGAATAAAGTTTGTGGTGCCGTTTAAGATACCCGTAATTTCAGTAAGGTCGTTGGCAGCCAAACACTGTGCAATCGGACGCAAAACGGGGATACCGCCGCCAACACTCGCTTCAAAGAGGAAGTTAATGTTGTTGTCCATTGCAATTTTAAGAAGTTCTGCGCCCTTTGCGGCAACAAGTTCTTTGTTTGATGTTACAACGCTTTTGCCTTTGAGAAGACAGGCTTTAACGTAGTCATAAGCGAAGGTCGCGCCGCCTGCTGTTTCAATAACAACGCGAACGTCGTCATCGTTTAAAATATCGTTGAAATCTTTTGTGAACTTGTCAGCGTAAGGAACGTTTTCAAAATCACGTATGTCAAGAATGTATTTAAGGTTAATCTCATTCTTTGCCTTTTCTGTCAAAAGGTCTTTGTGGTTCAAAATAATCTCTGCCACGCCTGAACCAACAACGCCGTGACCGATAATTGCTACATCAACCATTGGTATCTCCTTATATTATTCTTTCTGCCGAAACGACGCCTTGAAGAGCGGTAAGAGCCTCAAGAATATCGTCAACAGAATGTTTTTCGGTATCAATCCTTGCCGAAACAGTGATTGCCGCAACGCCGTTTGACGGAAAACCTTGGTTAACCGTTAAAACGTTCGCGTGGAATTTATAAAGTACGGCAAGAAATTCGGATAAGTTACCCGCTTCGTCCAAAAGCATAGCGCGTAGGTTGACAACGTTTTGCTCGTTATAAAGAAAAACGCTGTCCTTATATTTGTAAAAAGCACTGCGCGAAATGCCGCTTTTCTGGGCGGCTTCGGATGCAGTTTTAACGTCGCCCGACGCGAGAAGTTGTTTTGCCTTTAACACGCCCGCAAATATTTCGGGTAAAGCCGAAATATTAACTAAAGCAAGTTTGTTTTTGTGCATACTTTTGTCCACCACCCAAAAACAGTTGTTTTTTGACAAAAAGGATAATACCACATATTTTCCCTAAAATCAAGCAAATAATAAAAATTTGTTAATTTTTAATATAAATGTTGCCATATTGGGAAAAATAGGTTATTATATTAACGGATATGGAGGGATTTTTCCGTGAATGTTGATTTCAAAAAACGCTTTTTAATAGATACGGCATTTGTGGTGCTTGTTGTGGCAATAATGTACTTTTCTTTCTCAAACTTTCTGCGTTTTCAAACAATTTAGTAAATGAATTTCTTGTTCCAGAATTCTGATATACAACTAAATTATAAAGATAAATAAAA
>JAFPBM010000206.1 GCA_017424125.1 Clostridia bacterium
GTTTGTAGGAATGTTTGTCAAGTTTTCTGTAGTCCTCTATCACGTAGCGGTTATCGTGCGAATCACGGACACGTACACTGCCGTCGTTATAAATCCGTATATCGTGGTTGCGGTCACGCACGTCAAACGCTTTAAACCCGCGGTTTGTTTCAACCTGCCAATTAAGCGTTCCGCTCTTTTCGGTTATTGAAACAATCTTCGTAATAAGCGGAACAAGATAATATTCGTCAAGGCTTGCCTTTATCACTGCGCGTGAAGAATCGTTAAGGTCGGCAATATCGCGAATTACCGCAATCTCTTTGCCGTCTTCGTTTAAAAGCGTGATGTAGTTATAAATTTTGTTAACGGGGAAAAGTCGGCGCGGTTCAAGCCTGTCACACGTTTCTCCGCCCTTGAAGGTCAGCGTTACAAGATTGTTTTCGCTTTTTACAACGCTATCTTCCTTTGTTAAGAAAACGCGGTTTTTAACTTCGGCACTCATAGTCTTTCCTCCTCGCGCATACGCTCGGCATCGGCCGTCATTGACTGAATTTGTACCAATTTATAGTACTTGCCCTTTTTGGCTAAAAGTTCTTCGGGCGTGCCGTTTTCCACAATTTTTCCGCCATCGACAACAATTATGCGGTTGGCTTTTTTAAGGGTGGAAAGTCTGTGGGCAATCATAAGTGTTGTTTTGCCCGCAATCAGTCGGTCTATCGCCTCTTGAATAAGATGTTCGGTTTCGGAATCCACCGCGGCGGTCGCTTCGTCGAAAATCAGGATTGATGGCTCTTTAAGCACCGCTCTTGCAATAGAAATTCGCTGTTTTTCGCCGCCCGAAACACCTACACCGCGTTCACCTAAAACGGTGTCGTACGCGTCGGGTTGACGCGCTATAAATTCGTGCGCGTTGGCAATATCTGCCGCACGGAAAACCTCCTCAACCGATGCGTCAGGGTTGCTGTACGCGATGTTGTTGAAAATAGTATCGCTGAACATCATCGGTTCTTGTTGGACAAATCCGATTCTGTCGCGGTATGCTGAAAGTTCAAAGTTTTTAATATTGTGTCCGTCAACCAAAATCTCGCCCGAATATTCGTCATAAAAGCGCATAAGCAGATTTATAAGCGTGGTTTTGCCCGAACCCGTCGTTCCGACAATTCCCACAACCTCGCCTGGGTTTATGGTAAAGGTTACGTCATCGAGCACCTTTTTGGAGCGGTCGAACGAAAAACCTACGTGTAAAAATTCTATCTTGCCCTCAAGTTTATCCGGAACAACGTGGCTTTCTGCCTGTGTTTCAGGCTCGGCTTCCAATATATCAAGAATTTTTTCGGTTGACGCCATTGCGCCCTGGAACGAATCCGAAAGGTTTGCAAAAAACGTAACGGGATTATAAAACATCGAAGCATAAGATATAAACGAAACGATAAGTCCCGCCGAAAAACCGTCTGCCCCCGCAATAACGCGACTACCGCCAACGCCCCATATTATGAGCGAACCGCAGGTTACAAGAAAGGCAATTATCTGCGGAAACGCCGAAACTATGCTACCGAGTTTCATATCTATCGCAAGCCAGTCGGCGTTCCTTGCATTAAATTTTTCAGAAGAACGCTTTTCCCCCGAAAAAGATTTTACAACCCTGATACAAGGAATTGTATCTGAAAGTGTGGAGAATACCGCCGCCCATCTACGCCAGATTCTTCTGTAATACGGGCGGATTTTTTTGCCGAAAATTCGCGTTGTTATGGCAATGAAAAGCACGGGAATGAGCGAATAAAGCGTTAGTTCCACGTTAAGCGAAAGCATTATAATTATAATGCCGACGAGTTGAAACAGGTGGACAACCGCCTCTTGTGTGATACGCAACATAAACTGTTGCAAGACGTTACAGTCACCTGCTATGCGGTTTATAACCGCACCTGTAGAGGTTTTATCATAAAAACGCATAGGCAGATGCTGGGCTTTTTTGTATATATCGTTGCGAAGAGCCATAAGCGCCCTGTCACCCGCTATTCTCATAAGATAAGCGCGCGCAATACCTATGCCGTATTGCAAAAGGTGCGTTATAAGTAAACATAGTATCATAACGCCCAAAAGTTTACCCGCATCGTTCCCCACCGCAGAGGCAAGATTGTTAAGAATTCCTATGTTTGATTTATCGTTGCCGCCAAACACCACGTCAACGATAAAGCCTGTAATTGTGGGCGGCACAAGCGCCATTGCGGTTGTTATGAGTGATAATATAACACTAACCGAAAGACGAGGTACCTCAGGCGTTATGTATCCCAAAAACCGTTTTACCACCTTTAGTTTTGAGCGGCATTTAATACACTCTGCGCCGGGGTGTAAAAGATTTCTGCCGCACTTGGGGCAAACGCTCAGCGCCTTTTCAAAGGTAACGTGCATAACGGCGTTTTCTGCCATAAAATCCGCGCCGTCGTTTATGTGGTTAATAAACAAAGCCGACGCATCACACAGAGCCGCTACCGAATACGTATATCGGAAAAACACCTCTCGCTGACCGTCGGGCATTATAGCCGAAAGCGCGGCGTTTCCGTACATTCGCTTAGAACGAACGTCCCTTAATTCAGAAAAGGCATATTGCCGTGTGTCCTCTTTTTCTCCGCCAACGGCAACAACACGTTTGCGCGTGAAGACAAGTGCCGTTTCCTCGTACCGTCCCGAAAGATTAAGGTCGCCAACGATGATGAACAAAATTTCTTCACCATTTTTTATCAGTTCGTCAAGCGCATTTTCGGCTTTTTTCGGCAATGGTTTGTTTTTTAATATGTACTCGTTTTTTTCCATACATATCGCCCCGCTTTTCAACAAAACTATTAACTTTTTCGCTTGGTATTACCAAGTTCGCCTTTTATATATCACTTTTATCGGCGCTTGTCAACACTTTTTGGGCAAAAAAATAAAAATTTTTACAAAGCATAAAAAAGTATTCCGATAAATTGTAAAACAGAGCCTATTACAACAAAAATGTGGAATACCGCGTGCATATATTTAACCCGTTTTCCCACCCCGAAAAAAACTGCGCCCAGCGTATATGAGATGCCGCCCGCAAGAATCCATAAAAATCCGTTCAGCGTGAGTGCCGCAATCGTCGCCCTTGCGGCAAAGATAATACACCAACCCATTCCGATATAGCAAACAAAAGA
>JAFPBM010000024.1 GCA_017424125.1 Clostridia bacterium
ATTTCGGGGATTTCGCCGTTCATAGCATAGGAATCTATTGTTTTTATTTCTTCATTTGCTTTTTCGCCGTCCTTTTTACAGGCACAAAGCGAGAAAAGCATTAATATAGCCAATAAAAGAGATATTATTTTTTTCATCATTTTACATCCCCTGTATTTGATTTTTCGTGGAGCAGTTTATGACGCAAATCCCAAAGTTCTTGCGACAAATCCACGTAATAGTTATGCGGTTTTTCGAAACGCTTAACCTCGTCCCAAAGATTTTCAATCTGCTCTTTACAATATGCTTTGATTTCGCTTACGGGCGGGCAAACATAAACCTGTTTACCGTTTTCCATAATCTTAACCTGCAACTTTTTGGCAGTAAAGTTTTCAACCGTTTTGCGTTTCCAGGTGTGTACGGGGTCAAAAATTTCATAAGGCTTTGTATCGTCAATTTTTTCATTGCCCGTTGTGATAACGTCGGCAATGGCTTTACCTGTTTCGTTATCATAAAGGCGCCACGGAATTTTAACACCGGGGATTGTAATCTTTGCGGTGTTTTCGCTGACCTTGATTTTAGGTATAATCTCGCCGTTCTTTTCAACTGCGGCAAGTTTATAAACGCCGCCAAAGACCGCCTCGCTTGATGCGGTTATAAGGCGTTCGCCCACACCGAAACTATCGGCACAGGCACCTTGTACGAGCATATCGCGGATAAGATACTCGTCAAGCGAGTTTGAAACAACAATTTTACAATCGGGATAACCCGCATCGTCAAGCATTTTGCGGCATTTTTTAGTAAGGTATGTGATATCACCGCTATCGATGCGGACGCCGCGAGGACGCGCACCCAACGGTTTTAATACCTCGTCAAATACCTTTATAGCGTTGGGAATACCTGATTTTAATACGTTATAGGTATCAACAAGAAGTACACAAGAGTTTGGATATTTTTCGGCATATGCTTTGAACGCCAAATACTCATTGTCAAAAAGTTGAACCCAACTGTGTGCCATTGTACCCGACGGAGGAACAGAGAAATCCTTTGCCGATTTAACACAAGCGGTGCCTGCGCAACCACCGATTATTGCGGCACGTGCGCCGTAAACTGCGGCATCGTAGCCGTGGGCGCGGCGAGAGCCAAACTCAAGCACTGCTCTGCCGTCTGCGGCGCGGACAATACGGTTCGCCTTGGTGGCTATGAGCGACTGATGGTTTATGGTAAGAAGCACCATCGTTTCAACCAAAAATGCCTGTAGTGCGGGGCCGCGAACGGTGACAATCGGTTCACTCGGGAATATGGGGGTGCCCTCTGGCACAGCCCAGACGTCACAGGTGAACTTGAAACCTCTAAGATACTCTAAATATTCTTCCGAAAAAAGCGAAAGCGAGCGAAGATATTCAATATCCTCATCTGAAAATGAGAGATTATTAAAATACTCTATGAGTTGCTCAATTCCTGCCATAATGGCAAAACCGCCGTTATCAGGCACACGACGGAAGAACATATCGAAATAGACTGTTGTGTCTTTATATTCGCTGTCAAAAAATCCGTTCGACATTGTCATTTCGTATAAATCCAGTAACATTGAAAGGTCTTTGCGCATAAATGTAACTCCTTGGGATTTTTTATTATATTTATAATATACCTTTTTTTCCTAATTGTCAATAAATGCGCGGTTTTGGCGTTTTGCGGGACGTCTTGGGCGCCGTCCCCTACCAAACTTATTTACTCCCCACTATAAAAATAAAACCCGACCAATTGGTCGGGTTTTGGATTTTAATACATTCCGCCTGCGGCGCCTGCTGCTGCGGCTGCCTGTGCGGCAGCTAAAGCTGCGTCTTCTTTCTTTTCGGTTACGAGTGACTCGGTTGTGAGCACCATTGATG
>JAFPBM010000207.1 GCA_017424125.1 Clostridia bacterium
AAGTTTCTTCATACCATCAGGGAAATTATCGGGGAAGATGGGGTAGAGTTTTCCGTGGTCCGCCATAACAGGGTCAACCACTACAAGCGTATTTTCGTCCCTCAAAATATCGATAACCTTGCATACCAAATCTATCTGCTCGAATGAGCCGAGATATCCTGTGTATATTGCATCAAAGCAAATACCCTCACGGCGCCAATGCTCCGCAATGGGGAGAATATCTTCTGTAAGGTCGCGGAAGGTAAAATCTTTAAAACCGCCTGTATGTGTTGAAAGTACGGCGGTGGGTATGACGGCACATTCACTGCCTGCGGCAGAAATGATAGGCAAAGCAACTGTTAAAGAACATTTGCCAAAACCGGAAATATCGTGTATTGCTGCAACTCTTTTTTGCATATTAACCATCCTTTAATACTTTTTTGCATACGTCTGCAAGACAACATTTCTCACAGAACGCTTTGCGCGCGGTGCAAACGGCTCGTCCGTGTAAAACTGTGCGGTGACAAAAATCGTTAGATTTATCGGGCGGCAGAATTTTTTTCATAGCCATTTCAACTTTATAAGCGTCTTTGCCTTTAACAAATCCTAAACGGTTGCAAAGCCTTATGAAATGCGTGTCAGTTACAACGGCGGGTTTACCGTAAACGTCGCCGCAAACAAGATTTGCCGTCTTACGCCCAACACCTGGAAGTGTGGTAAGCGCTTCAATAGTATCGGGCACAACACCATAAAAATTTTCTGTAATCATCTTTCCGATGCCAATTAAATCCTTTGCCTTTGTTTTGTAAAGACCGCAGGTTTTTATAAGGTCTTCAACCTCGGATAAAGGCGCGTTTGCAAAAGATTTCGCATCAGGAAAACGCTCAAATAACGCGGGTGTAACCATATTAACTCGCGCATCGGTGCATTGTGCAGAAAGCCGTGTTGCTATGAGCAACTGAAAAGCATCATCGTAGAAAAGCGAACAAATAGCATCCGGGTACTCTTTTTCAAGTAACGCTATAACGGCGTTAATTCTTTCTTTTTGCGTCATATTATACGTCTAACTTCATATCGCCGAACTTGATAAGACCAAGTTTTCTCATGCCTTCACAAATTGCAAGGGTGAGAACAGCGGGTAATATAAAGTGCATAACGGCAATTTCAATCAAGGCAACAACGGGCGACATACCGTCTGCAACCATAGTGTCAAAAGCCATAAACTGTCCAACAAGACCTGCACTACCCATACCCGAACCTGTGGGATTGCTTGTCATTTTAAGAACGGCAGAGGCTATAGGTCCTAAAATAGCACTTGAAAGAATAGCGGGTAACCAGATAATCGGTTTTTTAACAATATTGGGTACCTGAAGCATAGATGTGCCGATGCCTTGTGCTATCAAACCGCCGAACTTGTTTTCACGGTAAGATGCAACTGCAAAGCCAACCATGTTGCAGCAGCAACCAATAGTGGCCGCACCCGCAGCAAGTCCCGAAAGTCCCATGGAAATTCCAACAGCGGCAGAACTAATAGGTGCCGTAAGAATCATACCCATAAGAACCGATACAATCATACCGCCTATAATCGGACTGTTTTCAACGTTTATGTTAACAAGCATACCGAGCCAACGCATAAATGCGGATATCGGTGCGCCGAGGAAATATCCAACCAAAGCGCCGGGTAAAATAGAACAAAGGGGAGTGACAATGATGTCAATCTTGGTCTTGCCGGAAACGAGCATACCGATTTCGGTAGCAACGTATGCCGCAACAAAAGCGCCCAAAGGTTCACCGGGTGTGCCAAGTGTAATGGTTTCAAGGCTTACGTTTGAAAAAGCACCGATAAGACCACAAACCGCTGCCGAAACTGAAACAAGCGGAGAAGCCTTAAGTTTTGCCGCTACACCAACACCGATACCAATACCGGTAACCGTCTTGGCGGCTTTGCTTATCGCAATCAAATAAACACCAACGGTACCGCCGATTAGTGAGCCGACCTGTGCTATGATGGTGCCAATAATAAGGGTCGAGAAGAGGCCAAGCGCCATACCCGTAAGTCCGTCAATAAAAATGCGGCTTAAGAAACTTTTTATGTACTTCATTTTGACCATCCTTTGCTAAATATTTTAGATTAGTATAAATATAGCACTAT
>JAFPBM010000208.1 GCA_017424125.1 Clostridia bacterium
GTCTTCTTGTACCAACACGGCAGGGTGTGCACTTACCGCACGATTCGTCAACCGTGAACTCGAGGAAGAACTTAGCCATATCAACCATACAGGTGTCTTCGTCCATAACGATAAGACCGCCCGAACCCATCATACAGCCGATTGCAACGAGGTTGTCGTAGTCAACTTCTGTATCGATAAGAGATGCGGGGATACATCCGCCCGAAGGACCGCCTGTCTGGGCTGCCTTAAACTTCTTGCCGTTGGGGATACCGCCGCCGATTTCTTCAATGATGTGGCGGAGTGTGGTACCCATCGGGATTTCAACAAGACCTGTGTTCTTGATTTTACCGCCCAATGCGAATACCTTTGTACCTTTAGATTTTTCGGTACCCATTGAAGCAAACCAATCAGCGCCGCGGAGAATAATCTGCGGAATGTTGGCAAAGGTTTCAACGTTGTTTTCAACCGTCGGGCAACCGAAAAGTCCCTTAACTGCCGGATAAGGCGGACGGGGACGCGGCTCACCGCGGTTACCTTCGATAGAGGTCATAAGTGCAGTTTCTTCACCGCAAACGAATGCGCCTGCGCCAAGACGGATATCAAGGTTGAAGTCAAAGCCCGAACCGAAGATGTTTTTGCCTAAAAGTCCGTACTCTCTTGCCTGATTAATAGCGAGAGCCAAACGTGAAACGGCAATCGGATATTCAGCACGAACATAAACGTAACCCTGTGTTGCGCCGATAGCGTAACCTGCAATTGTCATAGCCTCAATAATTGCGTGGGGGTCGCCTTCAAGAACCGAACGGTCCATAAATGCACCCGGGTCACCTTCGTCGGCGTTACAAACAACGTACTTCTGCGGAGCCTCGTTTACGGCAGTCAAAGCCCACTTGCGTCCTGTGGGGAATCCGCCGCCGCCGCGTCCGCGAAGACCGGAATCTGTTATGCACTTAATAACGTCGTCGGGCGTCATTTCGGTAAGAACTTTACCGAGTGCGGCATAACCGTCCATTGCGATATATTCATCAATTTCTTCAGGGTTGATAACACCGCAGTTACGCAGAGCAACACGGGTTTGTGACTTGTAGAACGCGGTATCGTTAAGCGATACGTTGCCAACAGCTTCCTCTGCTTTTTCGTCTTCTTTGTACTCAAGACGTGTAACTACGCGGCCCTTGAGAAGATGTTCAGATACGATTTCTTCAACATCTGTGGGTTCAACACGGCTATAGAACGTTCCGTCGGGATGAACGATAACAACAGGTCCCATTGCGCAAAGACCAAAACATCCTGTCTGGACGATTTTAACCTCTTCGGCAAGACCGTATTTTTCGATGTTCTCAGCAAATTTTTCCTGGATGCTGACACTTCCCGATGAGGTACATCCTGTACCGCCGCAAATTAATACGTGTGTACGAATCATGCTTTATACCTCCGCTTATGCTTTATATTCGGCAATGGTGTATTCTGCTACTACCTTACCATTTTTGAGATGTTCGTCGATTACCCTCTTAACCTTTTCTTCGGTCATCTTAACGTAGGTAACCTTTTCTTTTCCTGCTTCAAAAACCTCTACAACAGGCTCAAACTGGCAAATGCCGATGCAGCCTGTCTGTGTTACGGAAACGTCTTGGGCGAGTCCTGCTGCCTGAACGCCTTCAACAAAAGCGTTAAGAACGGGACGTGCGCCTGCCGCAATTCCGCAGGTTGCCATGCCGACAACAACACGTTTTTGTGACGTGCCTTCACGAAGAACAACCTTGTCCTTCATTTTGTCTTTAATGGCTTTAAGTTCTTCCAATGTTTTCATAAATCATCTTCCCTTTCCCTGAAAAAATAAATTTTGAAATATTAAAGACTGAGGTACTGTTCATTTAAGAACTCTTCAATCCATTTAATAACTTCGTATTCCGAAAGCGAAACTTCCGCCCCCAAAACCTCGCGCAGTTCACGCGTGTCAAGACAAACACACGCTTCGCCTTTTTGGTGGGTAAACAAAAAGTCTGTTTCGGGGTGCCCCTGTATTAAGGTGGTCACCGTTGCTGTCACGTCGCCAAGCGGCGTACAGTCAATATGGTTTTTATAAAACACCGCGGTAACGGTTGTGCCGTGGCTTTCGGTTTTCCCATCGTCCACCGCCGATTCTATTGTAAACGAGCCGCCCGTTTGCTCTGCCGCAAGTTTGAAAAGCGGAATTCCGAGCCCCACGCTTCTTGTCGTGCGGGTGGTGTAAAATGGGTCGGTAACGCGGTTTAGCGTTTCGCCGTCCATTCCACAGCCGTTGTCGATAATCTTTACCGTCAGCGTTTCTTGTGTTTCGGTAATTTCAATTTGCGTAAGTGTAGCGCCCGCCTTGACGGAGTTTTCTGTAATGTCGAGAATGTTAAGCGATATTTCTGTCATTACTTTTGCCCCCTCAAAACCTTAAAAAGTTCTGCTCTGACACGTGAGCTGCTATATGGCTCATCTTCAAGAACAAAGTGGTTTTCGTTTTCGTTCACGTCGCCTAAATAGTGCGCGTCGGACGATATGACCTTAACCTTATCCTTTACGCCGAAGCGTTCCTCATACTCGCCGATTTTTTGGGCACTGTGAAACTCAACACACTCAAAAACGGGTGTTTCGGGCAACATACCCAAAACCGAAATGATGCCGTTTGCCTCGCGGTCGATGTGGGCGGGATAACAAATGCCTTGGAAACTTTCAACAAGTTCTTTCACGTCGTCAACGCTGACCGTAGTCGCGTTGGAGAGAAGATACTGTTCTTCTCCGATAACCTCGTCGTTTTCGTCCATTATAAATTGGTTGCCGAAAATGTCCTTGCGGTTTTCGATTTTTATGCGGCGCGCTTCAATTTCATCACTAAACCGCATAGCATCGGATAGTTCTTCAAAAAGACATATAATATGTACGTCTTCTGCCGTTGTAAGTTCCATTCCCGCCACGGCGATAATGCCGTTTTTCTTTGCCGCCGCAAAAAACGCGGGGCAGTTTTTACAGGTGTTGTGGTCGGTCAGCGCCATTATCTGCAAGCCGCAAACCGCCGCCATACCCGCTAAATTGTTCGGGGTGTTATCGTCGTCACCACAAGGCGACAGACAGGAATGAACGTGCAAATCATAATAGTACTTATTCATAGACAAGCACTAAGCATTAGGCAAATGCCGTATGCGTCTTTGTCGCACGCAAGTAGGTTTATTCCCTTTTCCTTTGCCGTCTGCGTCAGCGCATCGTCGGGTTTTACCCCTTCTGCAAATATGACACAAGCGACGTCGGTAAGGGCGGCAACCGCCAACACGTTTTGGTTAGACATTATAGTAACCCACGCATCGCCCGACTGTGCTTTGCCCATAACAAAGGAGAGTAAATCCCCCACGTAAGCGCCTTCTATTTCGCGCTCACCTTCGGGCAGACACAGACAAGTTAAACCGTTTTTGTTTGCAAACTCACTTACCGTCATTTTCTTTTTCCCTCAGATATTCTAAAAACGCGTCGCGATGCATTAAAATGCAATCGTCTTTTTTAGCGCGTCCGCGAATTACGTCTTCCGCAAAGGCACGGCAGGTTGGTGCACCGCACGAACCGCAGTCAACCCCGGGAAGTGCTTTTCGCAATTTTTGTATATCTGCCATCATACGCATTGATTCCGCCATATTGTCGCTAAGACGCGTAATGGGCGCGTATGCAGGAAGTTCGTCAAAAAAGTAATGCTCGGGTATGTATTGCTTTTCTTCTTTTGTAAGAATGTTTTGCGATACGGGCAAATACCTTTTGAGTCCCTGCAATCTTGCCTTGGCGATAAACGGGTTTTGTATATTCAGCGCGCCGCCGACACAGCCGCCCGTACAGGCGTTAAGTTCAACAAACTCAAGGTGCGGAATATTGCCGTTTTCAATCTGGTCTAAAACGTGAATGACGTTTTCAATGCCGTCTGCAGCAAGATAGTTTTCATTAAATATTGCTGTGGCTTCACCGCCTGATGTAGCCCAGCCGATGCCAATCATTCCCGATTTCGATAAACTTTCGGGCTGTTTCTCCTGACTCATTTTAGAAATCAGCAGAAAATATATATCGCTTATGGGAACAACCACGTCTACTTTACTTTTATAATCGGAAAATCCGTTTCTGACATAACTTTGTTTGGCGGGGCACGGCGAGATAAAACATACGCCGATATCCTCGTCCGCAAGGTCGGGATTTTTTTCTTTAGCCTCGTCCCTTGCAAGTTTTGCCGCAATTTCCATTGGCGGCAACATTTTTATTATGTTGTCCTTTAAGAACGGAAAACGCAGTTCTATAAGTCTTATAACAGCGGGACACGCCGAACTTATAGCGGGTTTGGGGACGCCCTCGGTTTTGAGATAGCGCCTTGTATACGCCGAAACAAGTTCTGCCGCGCGCGACACCTCAAAGACGGCGTCAAAGCCTATGTCCAAAAGGCCTTGTAAGACAAAATCAACGTCGTCAAGATTGTCAAACTGTCCGTAAAGCGCGGGTGCAGGTAACGCGATTTTATATTTGAACCGCGACATTTGCTCCATACTGTCAAGAACTGCCTTTTTTGCCTTGTGCGGACACACCTTTATACACACGCCGCAATCTATACAACGCAGGTTGTCAATTTGTGCGTGTCCGTCCCGAACGCGTATAGCCTCGGTCGGACAGCGGTGAATACAGGTGGTGCAACCGGTGCACTTTTCAATATCAAGCGACACCGAATGTTCATAAGCATTCATATTAAGCACATCCGAATTATAGATTTATTTTCATCGTAATTACGGTGCCCTCGCCCACTACCGAATCAATTTCCATACTGTCGGAATATCTTTTCATATTGGGCAAACCCATTCCCGCGCCGAAACCGAGCGAACGAATGTTGTCGGTTGCGGTTGAAAAGCCTTCCTGCATTGCAAGGTCAATATCCTTAATGCCGGGGCCCTTATCGCGCAGGGTTATGGTGATATCGGTTTCGGTTACCGCTACGTCGGCTTCGCCGCCGTTCGCGTGGATAACCATATTGATTTCACCCTCGTACATTGCGATGGAAACACGCCTTATAATATCGGGCGAGATGCCCAGTTGGCGCAAGTTTTTCTTAAGTTGGACAGACGCCTGTCCTGCAGAGGTAAAGTCGGAACCGTCGACGTCAAAATGAAAAATCAAATCTTCGTTCATTTTTTGACTCCGTTTCCGCGCAGTCCCCCTTCATACAACTTGCCACAGGCTTCATACAAACGTTTATCGGTGGCAAGCAGGGCGATGCCGCTGTCTTTCGCCAGTTCAATCATTTCTTCACTGGGCATTTTCGAGCGAACAAACACTATACAGACCATATCCATCATTTCTGCCGTGCGGATAACCTGTGAATTCACAAGACCTGTGAGCAATACCGATTGGTCTTTGACGTATGCTAAAACGTCACTCATCATATCGCTGCCACACGCCGAATAGACGTGGCGGTCCATCATATCCTCACCGCAAATAACCTTTGCACCTAATAAATCTTTTATTTGGCAGATTTTCATACAGATTTCCCTTATCCTAAAAAATTAGTCTTGGTATTTTGCCAAAATATCGTCAACGTCGTCAACGGTAAGTCTGCCGTAAACGTCTTCGTTTACAGTCAAAACGGGAGCCAAACCGCAAGCGCCGATACAACGACAAGCAGTGAGAGAGAACTTGCCGTCTGCCGTACATTCGTCAGCACCGATTCCAAGTCTTTCACTTAATTTGTCGAAAACGTCACCTGCGCCTTTAACGTAGCAAGCAGTTCCCAAACAAACCGAGATGTTGTACTTTCCTTTGGGTGAGAGCGAGAACTGTGCATAGAACGTTGCAACGCCGTACACCTTCTCAAGCGGAACATCCATACCCTCGGCTATCATAACCTGAACTTCACGCGGGAGATATCCATAGATGTCCTGTGCTTTCTGCATTACAGCCATAAGCAAACTTTTGTCGTGCTTATTTTCTGCAATTACCTGCATAAGCTGTGCTTCCTGCTCCTTTGTACCGTTGAAAGGAAGTTTACTGATTTTCTTTTGCATTTACCTTTCCTCCTTGTCTTTCGTGTGCTTTTTTAGGGCATAATAAACCCGCAGCACATACCATTGTTAATTATATCACAACCTTTTTTCTTTTTCCACCCTTTTTTATTATTTATGTATTTTTTTATCTATTTTTTATATATTATATATATTACACTTGTCAAACCGCCGCTTTTTTGGTATCCTTTAAGAGTAAAGGATGGTGAAAAGCGTGAAAAACACGTCGCTTTGTTATATTTTTAGTGGTGATAAAGTGCTGCTTTTGCATAAGAATGTAAAGAAAGACCTTAATTTTGAAAAGTGGTTAGGTGTAGGCGGAAAATTTTTAGAGGACGAAAGCCCTTTTGATTGTGTTCTGCGCGAAGCAAAAGAGGAAACGGGGCTTACCCTTAAAAATCCTCTCTACCGCGGTATTGTAACCTTCGTATCCGACAGATACGAAAGCGAACAAATGCACCTTTTCACCTGCAACGATTTTGAGGGAACACTATCCGACTGTGACGAGGGCGAACTTTTATTCTTGGAAAAGGAGAAACTTTTCACACTTCCCGCATGGGAGGGTGACAAAATATTTTTGGAACTAATTTTAAAAGATTCGCCGTTTTTCAGCCTTAAACTTGTGTACGAAGGCGAAAAACTCGTAGAGCATAAACTTATTTTTATTTAAGAGGTGATTTTTTTGAATATTTGTGTTTACGGTGCATCAAGCAACACCATCGATAAAAAATTCATTGAAGACGGAGAAACACTCGGAAAACTTTTAGCCGAGCGTGGACACACCTTGGTTTTCGGTGCAGGGGCGGGCGGTCTTATGGGCGCCACTGCACGAGGGGTTTTTGAAAAAGGCGGAAAAATGGTTGGTGTCGCACCGCGTTTTTTCAGCGCCGACGGAATCCTCTTCCCCCATTGCGACGAACTTTTGCGTACCGATACAATGCGTGAGCGCAAACAACTTATGGAAGACCGAAGCGACGCATTTATTATGGCGCCCGGCGGAATCGGCACGTTTGAAGAATTTTTTGAGATTTTAACTCTCAAACAACTCGGACGTCATCAAAAACCGATTGCAGTGCTTAACACAAACGGATACTATAACCCGTTGCTCGAACTGCTGAATTCTGCCGTAGACGGCAACTTTATGACCGATAAAAATCTGCTTCTTTTCAGCGTTTTCGATTCGCCGCTTGAGGCTATCGAGTACGTGGAAGCCACAGAAGACGCCGTTTTGGACGTTACACACTATAAAGACGTAGAAAATTAACAAAATATCTATTGACATTTGTTAGCACCCTAACTATAATGTTAGGGTGCTAACATTTTTTGGGAGGTGCTTTATGGAAATAAGAAGAATAGGGCCAGAAATCAGGCGGCTTAACAATCTTCTCAAGCGCGAAACCGAAAAAAGCGCCGCGAGGGCGGGGCTTGATGGTCTTACGGGATTACACGGCTGGGTAATTGGCTTTATAGCAAGGCAGGAAGGACCTGTTTTTCAGCGCGATTTGGAGGAGCGTTTTTCGGTTCGCCGTTCCACGATGAGCAACATTTTATCGCTTATGGAAAAGAACGGACTTATTACAAGAGCGCCGAGCAAAAAAGACGGCAGGGCAAAGCAAATCACTCTTACCCCACGTGCCGTTGCCATTGACCGCTTTGTTCGACAGGATATAGAACGACTTGAGGCAGTCATTACAAAAAACATAAGCGAAGAAGAATTAAAATGCTTCTTTTCAACAATAGACAAAATCAAAAACAATCTGGAGGTGCAAGATGATTAAAACCCTTTCCAAATGTGTAAGAGAATATAAACTTCCGTCAATACTGACGCTTATTTTCATCTCGATTGAGGTACTTATAGAAGTTTCTATTCCCTTTATCACGGCCAACCTTGTTAACAACATAAAATACGGTGCTCCGCTTATAGACGTAATAAAAACGGGCGTCGCACTTATTCTTCTTGCGCTTTTTTCGCTTGGTTGCGGCGGCATTGCGGCTATTACCTGCGCCAAAGCATCGGCAGGCTTTGCCAAAAATCTCCGACACGATATGTTTTTGAAAATAGGAACCTATTCTTTTGCAAACATTGATAAATTTTCTTCCACTTCGCTTGTAACAAGGCTTACAACCGACGTTGCCAACGTTCAGATTTCTTATATGATGTTAATACGAACAGCGGTCAGAAGTCCTATGATGTTTGTCTTTGCAATTGTAATGGCGTACACAATGGGCGGTGCGCTTGCCACCACCTTTGTTGTGGTAGTCCCCGTTTTGATTTTGGGGCTTTTGTTTATTGCAAGAAAGGCAATGCCCGCTTTCCGCCGCGTTTTCAAAAAATACGATAACATCAATGAATCTATTGAAGAAAACGTACGCGGTATGCGCGTTGTAAAAGGTTTTTCGCGCGAGGATTTTGAAAAACAAAAGTTTAACTTCGCATCCGACGACATCAGAAAAGACTTTACAAAAGCCGAAAGAATTGTTGCGCTCAACACGCCTATAATGCAGTTTTGTATGTATTTTAACACCGTTGGCATTTTGCTCATCGGCTCATTCCTTGTAATTTCGGGCGGCGGCACAACCGTTGACGTCGGTCAGATTTCGGCTATGCTCACCTATGGCGTGCAGATTCTTATGAGCCTTATGATGCTTTCTATGATTTACGTTATGATGACTATGTCGATTGAATCTATGAAGCGTATTTGCGAAGTGCTTAACGAAACGCCCTCTATAGCAAACCCCGAAAACCCTGTTTGTGAAATGAAAAACGGCGATA
>JAFPBM010000209.1 GCA_017424125.1 Clostridia bacterium
GGTTTTGCCTGAAGTCAAGGCGGCATCTGTTGAATGGATGACGCTTTTGTCCGAAGGAATAGATAAAACGGAACTGGAAGTGTTTAATTCGGTATTGATGCGTATGCAGGAAAAAGCGCGTGAGATTATTGAAAGGCAAGATGCAACAAAATGAAGTGGATTTTTAGATTTTTAAAACCGTTGCGTGGGCGAATAACGCTTGGCATAACGGTAAAGACCATAGGCACCGTAGCCGAACTTATAATTCCGTTTTTACTCAGTCACATACTTGAAAACGTGATTGAAACAAATAAGATTGGAAGTATTGTGTTTTACGGTGTTTTAATGGCGGTTTCGGCTGCTGTTGCAGGTTTTGGCAATGTTATAGCAAATAGAATGGCATCCAAAACGACAATGATTTTCTCAACCCGTATGAGAAAAGAACTGTTTTCAAAAACGCTCAATCTTTCGGCAAGAAGTACCGACGGTTTTACAATACCGTCGCTCGAATCACGCATAACTTCGGATACCTATAACGTGCAAAATTTCATAGGTATGATACAAAGAATGGGCATACGTGCACCGATACTTTTACTCGGTGGCTCGGTCATAACACTTTTAATGGATGCAAAGTTAGCCCTTGTTATGATTGCAATGTTACCGGTTATTTTTCTCGTTATATATAGTGTTTCACGCCTTGGTGTGCCGCTTTATTCAAAGGTGCAACAATCGGTTGACGGAATGGTAAGGGTTGTGCGCGAAGATGCACAGGGAATCCGTGTTATAAAGGCACTTTCAAAGGTTGATTATGAAAATGCACGTTATGACAAAGCAAATATGACGCTAAGGAAAAACGAGGCAAAAGCGGGAACCATTATGGGGGTTGTAAACCCCGTTATGACCTTGCTTATGAACGGCGGTATTGTTGCGGTTGTAGCGGCAAGTGCCTTTTTCGTTGCAAATAACACCTCGTCTGCCGCAACCGTTATTGCATTTATGCAGTATTTCACCCTCATTTCAATGGCAATGATGTCGCTTTCAAGAATGTTTGTTATGTATACAAAGTGCGCCGCATCCGCCAAACGAATTGAAAAGGTGTTAACAGAGGAAAGCGAACTGAAAGACATAGAAGACGACGGCAAGGGAGATACCTCTTTACATATCTCCTTTGAAAACGTGTCGTTTTCCTATCTTCACAAGGAAGATAATATAAAGAACGTGTCTTTTGCTCTCAAAAAAGGCGAAACACTCGGCATAATCGGCGCTACGGGAAGCGGAAAATCAACGCTTTTACGTCTGCTTATGCGCTTTTACGACGTAGATAAGGGTGTAATCCGCATAGGCGGAAAAGACGTCCGTTCTTATAAAAACGAAGAACTTGCTTCGATGTTCGGCGTAGTTTTTCAAAACGATTTTATCTATGCCGATACGCTGGAAGAGAATATCCGTTTTGGACGTGATATATCTTATGAAGATATAGTAAAAGCGGCAAAAACCGCCCAAGCGCATGAGTTTATATCGTCTTTTTCTGACGGCTATTTCCACGCGGTAACTACGGGCGGCACAAATCTTTCGGGCGGTCAGCGTCAGCGTCTCTTAATAGCCCGTGCAATAGCGGGTTGTCCCGAAATACTCATATTAGACGACTCGTCTTCGGCGCTTGACTATAAAACCGACGCAAATCTGCGTACAGCACTCTCGCGATATATCCCCGATTCAACCGTAATAACGGTAGCACAAAGGGTAAGTTCCGTTAAAAATTGCGATTTAATACTGGTTATTGAAAACGGCGAAATTATAGGCGCAGGCAAACACGAAGAACTTATGAATACCTGTGCCGAATACAAGGAAATAAGCGATTCTCAGATGGGAGGTGCCTTCCTTGACTGATAAAAGAATAAAACCTAAAAATAAAAAAGGTATATTTTTAAGACTAAGCAAATACGTGCTTGCACAGTGGCCCCTATTTATAGTTGCGGTGGCACTGACCCTTATAGCGAACCAACTGTCGCTTATGGGACCAAAATATTCGGGCGCTGCGATTGACGCGATTGAAAAGGCGGGTGGGGTGGATTTTCCCTCCGTGTTTGAAAATATCGTATATATGCTTATCTGTTACGTGTTTTCTGCATTGCTTTCATATCTGCTTTCGGTGGTTATGATACAGTTAAGCCAAAGAATAATATACAAAATGCGAAGACAGGTGTTTGAGAAACTTACCACACTTCCCGTAAATTATTTTGATACCCACGCAACGGGCGATATTATAAGCCACCTCTCGTACGATATTGATACCATAAACAGTACACTTTCGCACGACCTTATACAGATAATGACGAGCATATACACAGTCGTCGGCTCTCTTCTTTTTATGTGGCGCATATCAAAACCGATGATACTGATATTTGTGCTTACAGCGCCCGCTTCGCTTCTTTTTACCCGTTACCGTTCCAAAAAAGTGCGTCCGCTTTTCAGTAAAAGGGCTAAAAAATATGGCGAACTCAACGGTTTTGCCGAAGAAATGCTGACAGGTTCGCGCACAATAGCGGCGTACGGCAGACAAGAGGTTATGTCCGAGCGTTTCAATAAAATAAACGACGAGGCAATGGATGCGTTCTATAAAGCGGAATATAACGCCGCACTGCTTTTCCCGACTATAAATCTTATAAATAATATATCGCTAACGCTTGTGGCTGTAATGGGCGGAATACTTTATATGTTCTCTCAAAACGGCACAATACTGGCAACGTCTGCGTTTTTCATAACGCTTGGCGGTGTTGCACAGTTTGTGCAGTATTCGCGCAAATTTGCGGGACCGATAAACGAATTTTCCAATATCCTTCACGAAATCCAGTCGGCTTTCTCGGCGGCAGAGCGTGTTTTTGCAATTTTGGATGAAGAACCTGAAAAGGCGGACGCGATTGATGCTAAAGAGTTAAAAGAAGTAAAAGGTGATGTATCTCTTCGCGATGTAACGTTCGGCTATACAGAGGATAAAACAATTCTCAAAAACGTAACAGTCGATGCTAAAAAAGGTCAAACCGTAGCCATAGTAGGACCGACGGGTGCAGGCAAGACAACCATTATTAATCTGCTTATGCGCTTTTACGATAATCAAAGCGGAGAAATATTAATAGACGATATACCGTCTATTAATATAAAGCGTTCGGATTTGCGCCTTGCATTTAATATGGTGCTTCAGGATACCTGGCTTTTCTGCGGTACGATATATGATAATATTGTTTACGGCAGGGAAGACGCCACACCCGAAGAAGTATATGCTGCGGCAAAATCCGCAAAGATTGATAATTATATAAAAAGTTTGCCGGACGGATATAATACAGTTCTTTCGGACGACGGCGTAAATATTTCAAAAGGTCAAAAGCAACTTATAACAATAGCGCGTGCATTTCTTTCAAAAGCGCCGATTTTGATTTTGGACGAGGCAACTTCAAACGTTGACTCCCGTACCGAGATACAAATTCAAAACGCCATGACTGCGCTTATGGAAAATAAAACCTGTTTTATAATAGCGCACAGACTTTCAACCATTCAAAATGCCGATACGATTTTGGTTGTTAAAGACGGAACTATTATAGAAAAAGGCAACCACGATGAACTTATAAAACAGGGCGGATTTTACCATTCGCTTTACCATTCGCAGTTTAATTAAAACAAAAAAACCGCTGAATTTTCAGCGGTTTTTTTACCATATAAACGGTACAATCCTATATTTTACTCTCTTTTTGTATTCCTCATACCCTATGAGTTGTTCTGATAATACTTTTTCTTCGTTTTTTATACGAACGATAATAATAGCGGGGTAAAAAATAAATATAAAAAAGGAAACAAATGAGCCTAAAATTAACGGTATGCTCAAAAACATAAAAACAGTTGCGGCATACATCGGGTGGCGTATGAACGAATATAGCCCCGTACTGACAAGTGTCTGGTTTTCTTCCACTTTAACCGTTCGCGAAAGATATGCATTTTCTCGCATAACCTCTGCATAAAGGACGTAGGAAAGCAGAAAAATCACCGCTGCAATTATTTTTAAAACGTGCGGCACAGTGGAAAGTGCGAAACGAAAATCAAGTCCCGCCGCAACAAATCCCAAAAGAAATATAATGGCAGAAAGCGCCACAACGCCTTTTTGGACTGTCTCTTTTTCTTTGTTTTCAAGCCGTTTGTTAAGTAATTTGGGCGCTTTGATTAAAAGCACCGCACCGAGTATGAAAATCGGCACAAAAAGCAACCCTAAAAACACCCAACCGTCCGAAAAATGTAACGTTCCCGCGGGTAAAAATATCAGTGTTGCTACAATTAAAAACCCAAATGTAAACTTTGTTAGCGCGTTTATAAAAAGTTTCATTAAATCACACCGTTACTGTCAAGACAATTTATAATTCTTTTTGCAATAAGCGCCATACCCTTGTCGCTTGGATGATGGGCAACGCCGTCGTGCTCAAAAAGACCGAAAGCCATAGTGCTTTGGTCGCTTGGCAGGTCTGAAAGAGCGACGAAAGGATAACCGTTTTCGTCGGCATATTCTTTAATATCCTTGTCGGCAATATGCGGCCAAAAAGAATCGGTAATTATAATTTTTGCTTTGCCGTTTTTATTAAGATAATCAATTAGAGCGCCATACTGTTTTTTGAATAAATCGGAATTATGGTTATCACGCGGACAGTTTTCAACAGCGCGCATAATAATTACGTCGGGTTCAAAATCACGTGCCGATTCATAAAGATGCAAATGCTCTGTTCCGCTTTTGTAATTATTTTCCCAAAACGCAACCTGACAAATGCAAAAAGTGGCGTCAATATGCTTTTTTAAAACGGCGCTTTCAACAATATGGACGTAATCTTTCTCGCGGCATGATGCCGCCATTCCGTGTTCGTGGTGCCAACCTATTTTTGGCAAAATTCCGTGTAAGGTTATGGAATTTCCAATAAACATAATTCGCATACCATTGTTTTGCGGGTAGTGAATCTGTACGTACTGGCTAACCGATAACTGATTTTCAGCGCTTACTGTGTTTTTATCTATAATTTCCATAAAAAACCTCTTTCAACTAATTGTTTAAGCAACTATATTTTAAAGTGATAATACTATTAAGTCAATAGCCAATTGTTTATATATACAAAATAGAAAATCCTTTCCGTGCGGAAAGGATTTTCAATGCTTTTATTATTAAATTTCGCAGAAGATGTGTTCATTTGCAGAACGTTTGGCGGCAAGACACATTGTAGCGCTGAGAATGCCCTCTTCTAACGTGGAGCGCGATTTATCCTTGCCCTCCATAACGGCAATAAAGTTCTCTGCAAGGTATGTGTCGCCACCGCTGTGCGTGCCGCA
>JAFPBM010000025.1 GCA_017424125.1 Clostridia bacterium
GCCGTGCGCGAGCCGATTTTACGGACAAGTTTTATGGACGCAACGTCGGTTAATAGTTGCACCGCAAAATTAAAGAAAATTAAAATACTTAACTGTGGATACGTAACGCCGTAATCCTCGTTAAACATAACGAATAAAAGTGGCAGAAAATTGTTCACTACCGCGCTAATTATATACGCCACGTAACACGAAAATCGTGTGGTTTTATAACTCATTATCTATTTCCTTCAAAAGACCTATAAATTCATTCGGATTATGTATGATATATTTGGCACCGGCGGCGACGAGTTCATCTTCGTCCCTATATCCCCAAGTTTCGCCAACAGCAACAGCGCCGCTGTTTACACCCGTTTTAATATCTACGCCCGAATCACCTAAAAAGACACATTCACACGGTTTTACGCCAAGTTTATCCATAACGTGAAGCGTAAGGGCGGGGTCGGGTTTGTGGGCAAACGGCGGTATATGACCTGCAACAATATCAAAAGCGTCACCAAAAAGGTCGTTTACTACAACCTTTGCCGCCGCGTCGTCCTTATTCGTCACAACGGCGGTTTTAAGTCCCAACGCCTTCACGTCTGCCAAAAGTTCTTTGGTTCCGTCATAGGCTACGGTTTTATCACAACTGTGCAAAGCATAATAATCCAAAAATTCTTTTTTTATTTTAGCGCGCATTTCTTCATTTTCACACTCGCCCGATGCACGAAAAACGAGATTGTCCATTCCGTTACCCACAAAACGTCTGTACTCTTCTAAACTGTGTTCCGGAAATCCATATTTCAAAAGTGCCCTGTTAACCGCGTCCTGCAAATCGTAAAGGGTATTTGCAAGGGTGCCGTCAAGGTCAAATATTACTGCTTTAATCACGCATATCACCCCAATTTTAATATTCTTTATTATATAATAAATTTGTCGGCTATTCAAGAAAAATATACTTTTTTCAAAAAACACTTGCATTATTTCTCAGTTTGTGATATTATAGTACGGCTATCGAGATTAAAAGGAGGTGCAGACACATGGCAAAATGTGAAATCTGCAGCAAAGAAGTTGCATTTGGTATTAAGGTTTCTCACTCACACAGACGTACAAACAGAGTTTGGAAACCCAACGTTAAGCGCGTTAAGGCTATCGTAAATGGCACACCGCGTCACATTAACGTTTGCACCCGTTGCCTCCGTTCAGGCAAGGTGGAAAGAGCTATCTAACAAACTACGGTGGATTTTATCCACCGTTTTTGTTTTTAGGAGCAAAATAAAAAGCAAGGCTTTGCCTTGCTTTTTTTATTTTATCCAACTCGCGTCTGTTTCGGCGCATTGCGGACGCGTCATAAGCGTTTTTAGCGCCTCTTTAACGTCTACGTCCTTATACATAACGTTGTAACACTGTTCTATAATCGGCATATTCACACCGTAAACCGCACAAAGTTTATGGGCGGTTTTGGCGGCATAGTAGCCTTCTACCGTGCCAACCTGTTTTAATGCATCTTCAACCGAAACGCCCGAACCTACAAGTCTGCCGAAACGGCGGTTACGGCTGTGTTCCGACATACAGGTAACTATTAAGTCGCCGACACCCGTAAGTCCCGCAAAGGTATTTTCCTTTGCGCCCATATAAACGCCAAGACGTGCAATCTCGGTAAGACCTCTTGTTATAAGGGCGGCGCGGGTGTTGTCGCCAAGGCCCATACCGTCACAAAATCCCGAAGCGATTGCTATTACGTTTTTAAGGGCACCACCGAGTTCTGCGCCCGCAGTATCATCATTAGTATATACGCGAAGTTTGCTATCGGCAAACACCTCTTGCACCAATTCACAAGCACACCGGCTTTTTGAAGAAGAAACAAGCGAAGTTTCTATACCCCTTGCAACCTCTTCCGCGTGGGATGGGCCCGAAAGCACAACAACATCTCTGCCCGGTAATTCGTTTTCGATAACCTGCGACAAACGCATAAGGGTATCATATTCTATACCCTTGGCAACGCTTACGATTACACCACAATCTGCAATTTTCTTAATTCGAGCGGCGGTTTCACGCACCGCAAGTGACGGTGTTGCTATAATTGTAACGTCTGCACCGTCCGCCACGTTTATATCGGTTGTTACGGTAATATCTTGGGGTATTTTAACACCCGGCAACAAACGGCGGCTTTCACGCTGTTCTTTAAGTTCATTTATCTCCGCATCAAAGGGCGACCAAACAAATACCTGATTACCCGAGCGGTGTGCCGCGAGTGATAAAGCGAGTCCCCAACCGCCTGCGCCTAATATTGCAACCTTGGCCATTTCTTTCTCCTTTATTTTTTCGCCTTTAGTTTCTTTTCTTCTCCGCGTGATAAGCGGATAATATTATCTTTATGTTTTATAAACACGAGTGCGCACATAAATGCGGTTAAAAGCAGTTGCGGCCAGAGCATAACACTATCGTTATGCCACAAAAGAACTCCGACAAAAACTGTTACGGTTGCTATAAGCGAACTCAAGGATATGACTCTTGAAATTATAAAACAAAGTATAAAAACTATAAGTCCCGCTATTATGGCATAGGGGCAACAAACGGCGAAAATGCCGACGCTTGTGGCAACACCTTTTCCGCCCTTAAAACTAAAGAAAAGCGGAAACATATGTCCGAGCATACAAATAGCACCGCAAATATAGGCGCCGTATATGCACCACTCACTGTCCTGCGAAAAGGCAAGTGGAAAAAACCAACTCTTTGCGGCATAACACGCAACAAAACCTTTAAGCGCATCAAAAACGAAGGTTAAAAGACCGGGTAATATACCGATAGCGCGTATAACGTTTGTCATACCTGCACTGCCGCTACCGAAATCCCTTACGTCCTTATTTGCAAATAATTTTGAAAAAATTACCGCAAAACTTATACTGCCAACGGCATACGCAAAAACTATTGCCGCCGCAAACCATAATGTTGTCATATATTTCTCCTTATTTATCTCCGCGCTCACGTATTACAAAGCGAACGGGTGTGCCCTCCAATCCAAAGGTGGAACGAATTTGATTTTCTAAATAACGCTGATACGAAAAATGGAACAAATCTGCCCTGTTGCAGAAGCAAACAAATGTGGGCGGACGGGTTGATGCCTGTGTCATATAGTATATTTTAAGGCGTTTGCCCTTATCTGTCGGCGGTTGTACCCTTGCGGTAGCATCTGCTAATACGTCGTTAAGTTTTCCCGTCGAAATACGCATAGCGTTTTGGTCGTTTACATATTTTATAAGTTCAAAAAGTCTTTCTACGCGCTGACCTGTTTTTGCCGATATAAAGATTATAGGTGCGTAGGTCATAAATGAAAAATCGTTCATAAGGCGCTTGCGGTAAGCATCCATAGTTTGTCCGTCTTTTTCCACAATATCCCATTTATTAACGGCAATTATGCAAGCCTTGCCCTGTTCTATTGCAAGACCTGCAACCTTGGAATCCTGTTCTGTGAAACCATCGACGCCGTCAAGCATTATAACGCACACGTCGGCACGTTCAATTGCCATTTTTGCGCGAAGAACGCTATATTTTTCAATCTGGTCTTCGACGCGGCTTTTTCTTCTCAGTCCCGCGGTATCTATAAAATTAAATCTGCCGTATTTATTCTCAACAACGGTATCAATCGCATCACGCGTTGTACCCGCAACAGAGGAAACTATTGAACGTTCCTCGCCCGAGACGTTGTTGACAAGCGAAGATTTGCCGGCGTTTGGTTTGCCTATAACGGCAACGTTTATGATGTCGCTTTCGGTTTCCTCCTCATCACTCGGCGGCAAATACTCGAACGCGGCGTCAAGCAAATCGCCCGTGCCGTGACCGTGCACAGCCGAAACGGCAATAGGCTCACCGAGGCCTAAGTTATAAAACTCATAAAATTCGGCAGGTACGTTACCTATACTATCACACTTATTAACGCAAAGTACAACGGGTTTTCCGCTTCGTCTTAACATCGCGGCTACCTCGTTATCGGCGGCGGTTACACCGCACTCGAGATTGGTAACGAATATAATTACGTTTGCCGTATCAATTGCTAAATTTGCCTGGTCGCGCATTTTTGATAGAATTATATCGTCGGTTTTCGGCTCTATACCGCCCGTATCAATGAGCATAACGGTACGGCCTTGCCATTCAGTATCGGCATATATACGGTCACGCGTTACACCCGGTGTATCGTCTACAATGGCAACGCGTTTGCCGACCAACTTATTAAAAAGGGTGGATTTTCCAACGTTTGGGCAGCCCACAACTGCTATAATCGGCTTTGCCATTTTACTCTCCTAAACATTTAATAAATTCATAACCGTCGGCACTTACAATTTTCACCTTAACCGACAGTTCTCTTTCCACTTCTTCGGGCGTTACGTCATCCAAAAACATATCATTTTCGTGGCGAAGCATTACGTCGGGAATAAGCAGACAGTCGCCCAAGTCTTTTCCCTTTAACTGATTTATAATATCGCCGCCCGTCAAAAGTCCCGCAACGGTTATATCGTGGCCGAAGAAATCGTTTTTGATTTCATACACCTTACAATTAAGATTATGCCATTTCTTTCCTGCGGTGTCAACAATATTTCTTATAAGCGGATAGGCGGAAACGCCCGTAACGGCACTTATGTTTTTGGGGTATTGCGGTCCTTCCAACTCGTTTATAGCATCGGTACTGTCCGAGAGCATAAGCCGCCACAGTCCCACGCCGTTTTCGAGTTGTGAAAAATCGCCGTAATATTCCGCCTGCGGTATGGGGCGGTCGGCTAATAAAAAGAATTCGTCTGCGGCACACACGTTGCGGTGCTCTTTAAACTCGTCCATTATATCAATAACCGCCGAAGCCGTTTCTTTTGTGAATTTTTGAAGCGGTTCGAGTCCCTCGCGGTGACGGGTAAGTCCTACGGGGACGGCGGCAATACTCTCTACACCCGAAAGCGCCGTTAAATCTTTAAGACTTCTTCTAAGTTCCTCGCCGTCGTTAATTCCGGGACAAAGAACGAGTTGACAGTTGATGCTAATCCCCGCGTCCGAAAAGCGTTTTATGATTGACAAGACCTGTCCTGCGCTTTCATTACGCATCATTTTAACGCGAAGGGTAGGGTTTGTTGTATGCACAGAGATGTTTATGGGGCTGATGTGCATTTTTATAATGCGCTCAATTTCGTGTTCGGTTATGTTTGTAAGGGTTATATAGTTGCCGAATAAAAACGAAAGACGCGAATCATCATCCTTAAAATAAAGGCTTTTACGCATACCCCTTGGCAACTGGTCAATAAAGCAGAAAATACACCTGTTTTTACAGGCGCGTTGCTTATCCATAAGATAGGTATCAAACGTAAAACCGAGTTCGTCTTCTTCCCTTTTCTTTACGGTTTTCACTTTTTGTTTGCCACGCTTATCAACATAGCACACCTCTATTTTACTTTCGTTTTGATAAAAACGGTAATCAAGCACGTCCATAATCTCATTACCGTTAAGCGACAATAAAACGTCGTTCTCACGCGCCCCCGTTTTATATGCAGCGCTACCCTTTAAAACTGATTTTATAACTACCGACACAAAATCCCCCCTTGTTTGCTTATACTAAAAAAATGGGGAAGGATTACCATCCTTCCCCTACTCAAATCGCGAAAATTAGTCTTCGACTTTTACAACCTGACGGTCACCGTAGTAACCACAAGCCTTGCAAAGTCTGTGCGGTCTTGTATATTCACCGCAGCGAGCGCACTTTACAAGAGTCGGAGCTGCTATCTTCCATACATTTGAACGTCTTTTATCTCTTCTTGCTTTAGAAGTTTTTCTCTTCGGTACTGCCATTTTATACCCTCCAAAATCAATCTTTTAATAATTGTGCCAAAACCTCAAGTCTTGGGTCTACTTGTGCATGGTTGCAATCACAAGGACCGTCATTAAGGTCTTTTCCACAGGTTTGACATATTCCTTTGCAATCCTCTTTACAAAGATGTTTCATCGGTAATGAAAGCACAATCTCCGTTACTGCGAGTTCGCTTACGTCAAGTTGTAAATCAGGCACCTCAATGATTTCATCATCGGTTTTGTCTGCGAGTTGTGATACAAGCACACGTTTAATATTTATGCCGTGGTTTTTGGTTGCATTCTTTCCGCAACGGTCACAAGGGGCAGAAAACTCTACCTCACAGAGCACATCTACGGTGACAATCCCTGCACGGTTATAAACGCTGCCGCTAACGGCTACGGGCTTTGTTATAGGGTTTATTCCACCAAAAGCCATATCGCTCATATCAAGCTCAAAATTTACGGGAAGGGTTGCGCCCTCTGATATAAATACCGATTTTAAATCAAGAATCACATTCCCACCCCATTTTGTCACAACAAACATTATATATGCGAATAGCACATTTGTCAAGGATTTATTTTAATAAAAATGAGGCTGCAATAAAGCAGCCTCGTTTTTTACGTTAGATTTTTTCTGCTGTTTCGAAAACTCTTGCAGGAAGTTCGCTTTCATCACACGAAATGGTGAAAATAAACTCTGCTTTGTTCTTTGCAGAAAGTTCTTTAACTCTTGCAAGGAAATCTGCAAGTTCTTCGTAATCACGGGTGCCGATGCGAAGTGTTGCATCGCCGAAAACGTGTGTTACGTCGTGGTTGCCTGCGCAAATTCCGCTAAGTAATGCGTAATATTCGCCGTAGCCTGATATGCTGTATTCCTTTACATCTATAAGACGAACCTTATGACTGATATTGAAGGTGAGTGTGTCACCCAATTCAACACAAACAACGCTACCGTTTGATTCTGCTGCGGTGGTGTTTACCATGTCGATAAGTTTCTTTGTTTTACCTGAGCCTTTGTTTCCGATGATAAGTTTTATCATACTGTCCACTCCTTTTTATTTTAAACCGCCGAGGCGGTAAATTTACTTTATTTTAAAGACGGGCTTCAAGCGCCGCTTTTTCTGCTTCGTATCCCGGTTTGCCGAGAAGCGCAAACATATTTTTCTTATACGCCTCAACGCCCGGTTGGTCAAACGGATTTACACCGAGAACGTAGCCCGATATGGCACAAGCCTTTTCGAAGAAATAAATCAGTCTGCCTAAGTTTTCTTCATTCGCTTTGTCCATATTTATTACAAGACTGGGAACACCGCCGTCCGAATGTGCCAAAACGGTGCCTTCGAACGCTTTGCGGTTAACGTAGGACATTGTCTTGCCCGCAAGGAAGTTGAGTCCGTCGCCGTTGTCTTCATCCTCTTTAATTACGACGTCTGCGCCACAATCGTCAATCGTGACAACCGTTTCAAAAAGCATTCGTTTGCCGTCCTGAATATACTGTCCCATTGAATGAAGGTCGGTAGAAAAGGTAACGGATGCGGGGAAAAGACCTTTGCTGTCTTTACCCTCACTCTCGCCGTAAAGTTGTTTCCACCATTCCGACATCATAGTAAAGCGGGGTTCATAACTTACAAGAAGTTCTATATCCTTACCTCTGCGGTAAAGGGCATTGCGAAGTGCCGCATAACGATAGCAGTCGTTCTTTTCAATATCCGCATTGCTGTATTCTTCTCTTGCCTTGGCGGCACCTGCCATAAGTGCATCAATATCGGCGCCGGACACGGCAATCGGTAAAAGGCCAACTGCGGTGAGCACCGAGAAACGTCCGCCGACGTCATCGGGTATTACGAAACATTCATA
>JAFPBM010000210.1 GCA_017424125.1 Clostridia bacterium
ATAAGGTAACACCGCTTATCTTCGGCGCTTGCGGAAAAAACAGAAACGTTAACGTATGCAATGACTACGTAAAACAGGTTGCATATGAATACGATATGCCTACTTTGTTCCGCACAAGTTACGATATGAGTGCAGACTTCCTTGAAGAACAGGTAATAAAGGGCGGATTTTTAGGACTCAAACCCTACCTTACCTTCTCGCCCGATTATATACCGCGTGAAGAAATCCGCATTTACGACTTCTTACCGAAAGAGCATTTGGAAGTCGCTAATAAACACGGCTGGATTGTAATGCTTCACATTGCGCGTGATAAACGCCTTAAGGACCCTGTAAATATCGCGCAGTTGTTGGAAATTGAAGAAAAATATCCCAACGTTAAGTTGGTTGTAGCACACATTGGCCGCGCCTATGCCAAAGAGGATATCGGCGATGCCTTCGACTTCCTTAAAAATACCAAAAATATGATGTTTGACTTTACTGCAAACGTATGCGACGATGCAATCAAAGCCTGTATCGAGGCAGTAGGACCAGAGCGTCTTATGTTCGGCTCCGACTTGCCGATTGCTTTTATGCGTATGTACCGTATTGTTGAAAACGGTGAGTACATAAATGTTGTTCCGCGCGGACTTTACGGCGACCTTACGGGCGTTCCGCGTATGAGAGAGACCGATGAAACCGACGTTACAACAATGATTTACGAACAAATAAGAGCCTTAAAGCGCGTTGCACTTGAACTCAAACTTACCGACAAGGAAGTTGAAGACATAATGTTTACCAACGCCAAAAAGATGATTGAGGCTGCAAAATAGGTGGTTTTATGAACTGTTTTATAGGCTTGGATATCGGTACTTCGGCTGTTAAGGGTGCCGCCATGAGCGAAGACGGCAAGGTGCTCGGTACGGTAACGGGAAAATACAATTACTACGGCGAGGATGGACAAAGACTTCTTAACCCGCAGGAGTTCACAGACGCTTGTTTTTCGGTTATAAAAGAACTTGCATCTACGTATTGCCAAGGGTATAACGTTGCCGCAATCTGCGAATGTTGCGCAAGCGGAAACCTTATTTTGCTTGATAATGAAGATAAGCCCATAACACCGATTATTGGTTGGCAGACCAAGATTGAAAAGGAGGACCGCGACCATTTCTTCACGGATGCGGAACTTGACGAACTTTATAAAACGGTCGGTTGGCGTTTGGGACTAGGTTTCCCTGTGGGATATCTTGCGGCTATAAAACTTCGCCGTCCCGATTTGCTTGATAATGCCAAAACCGTAGCGATGAGTGCGGAATATCTCAACTTTTGCTTAACGGGCGAGTGGGGTATTGCACATTCAATGGGTACGCCTTTCTATCTTTTAGACCAAGAGAAAGGTGTGTATAATCAGCCTCTGTTGGAAAAATTGGAAATAGCAGATAAAAACCACCACTACCACCAACGGCGGCGCCGGCTCCAATGCAGGTTCCGGCAATTCCGGCAACACCGGAAGCAGTAAGCCCGTGTCCAGCGGCAG
>JAFPBM010000004.1 GCA_017424125.1 Clostridia bacterium
CGCTACCAATCTTATAACGGGTATTGCCACCGCGTATATGGATTCTTCACCCGTAATATTTATTTCCTGTAACGTAACCGAAAATTTAATAGGAAAAGACTCATTCCAAGAGGTTGACAGTACGGGTATCACGATGCCAATAACCAAATGCAACTATCTTGTAAGGGACGTAAACTCTCTTGCCGATATACTGCGTGAGGCATTTGCAATCGCCAAAAGTGGCCGCCCCGGACCTGTATTTATCGATATTTTAAAGAACGTTACAGCCGAAAAGGCGGAATATACACCGCTTCCCAAGTCGGAGCATAAAAACAGCGGACGACTTCAAACCCTTATGAAACGTTCTTCCTTCGATTTTAAACCTGCCGAACCTAATGAGCACGACGTTGAAACTTTGGTTTCAATGATAAAAGAATCTAAAAAACCGCTTCTCATCTGCGGTGGCGGTGTTGTAAGAGGACGTGCACACAAAGAGTTTGCCGAGTTTGCTGAAAAAATCGATGCACCCGTTGCGATTACGGTAATGGGCGCGGGCGGATTTGTCGGACGCAATCCCTTGACTACGGGAATGATAGGAATGCACGGCTCACAGGCATCAAATATGGCGTGCGACGGATGCGATTTGTTAATTGCCGTCGGTTGTCGTTTTTCGGACCGCGTTGCGCTCAATCCGAACAGTTTTGCAAAACAGGCAAAAATTGTACAGATTGATATAGACCGTGCAGAGATAAATAAAAACGTTAAAACCGACCATCATATTGTGGGCGACGCCAAGGTTGTGCTCTCTCTCCTTAACGAGAAACTCGAAAGGGAAGACCACACCGAGTGGAAAAAGTACGTTTTCTCATACAAAACCGAAACCGAGTATGAAGAGGACGGTAAAACTTTAACACCGAAACAAATTTTAAGCACAATAGCAAGACTTCTTCCTGAAGATACGGTAGTATCAACCGACGTAGGACAACATCAGATGTGGTCAATCCAACATTTCCACTTTGATTATCCGGGCCAACTTTTGACAAGCGGCGGCTTTGGTACAATGGGCTTCGGCCTCGGTGCCGCAATCGGCGCAAAGGTCGGCAACCCGCAAAAGACGGTAATACATATAACCGGCGACGGAAGTTTTCGTATGAACTGTAACGAACTTGCGGTTGAAGAGCATTACGGCGTACCCGTAATAACCTTTATTTTCAATAACAAAACACTTGGTATGGTACGCCAGTGGCAAAACCTTATTTATAACAAACATTTCTCTGAAACAACCTTGACACACGGACCGGATTTCGTAAAACTTGCAGAAGCTTACGGGCTTGGCGGAAAACGCGTGTCAAACGTGGAAGAGTTGGAATCGGCAATAAGCGAAGCGCTTACAAGCGGACGCGGCTACGTTATCGACTGTGCGATTGACACGGACGAGATGGTACGCCCGATGGTAAGCGGCGGCGCACATATTACCGAATTTATTGTAAGTTAGGGGTGGTAGAATGGACGAAATAAGAAGACATACTCTCGCGGCAATCGTCGATAATGAGGCGGGCGTCCTCTCGCAGGTTTCGCGCCTTTTTTCAAGAAAAGGTTATAACATCGAATCCCTTGCGGTTGGCACCACCAACAAACCCGAAACCTCGCGTATAACAATAGAAGTTATGGCAGACGATGACCACGTAAAACTACTCGCAAATCAACTCAGGAAACTTTTTCCCGTGCACTCGGTAAAGGTATTAACGCCCGAGCGCTCGATAAGAAGACAACTCGTACTGTTCAAGGTGCGCGCCCCAAACAGTC
>JAFPBM010000026.1 GCA_017424125.1 Clostridia bacterium
CAAAACCACCATTATGAGTTTTATCCGTCTTATGTTTTACGGAAGCGGCACGAGCAAAACAGACCTTTTTTCCAATCTGCGCCGCAGATATACCCCGTTTTCACAGGAAAAGATGGGCGGTAGCATTGATTTTACACACAATGGCAATAGTTACACCCTTTCCAAACAGTTTGGAAAGACGCAAAAAAGTGACAAGGTGGTGCTGATTGACAACGCTCTCGGAACACCGATTAATCTGCCCGCAGGCGCGGAAATCGGCGAAACCTTCTTTTCTCTTTCGGCGGGTGCTTTCGAAAAAAGCATTTATTTAGGAAGCCTTCCACCCTATGCAGAGGACGGCACAGCCGACCTTGAAAAGCGCCTGACCGCCGCAGTTTACACAGGTGACAAAGGCGACGGATACGAGCAGATTGCAAAGCGTATCACCGCGGCGCAAACCGAACTTCGCACACCGCGCAAGGTTGGAAAAACCGACAAACTGCGTGACGAGATAACGGCACTCAACAGTGAACTTGCTACTGTTAAAACCCTTGAAAACGAGCGTAAAGAGAGAGAAAAACAGGTATCACTTTGGACACGTGAACTCGAAACGCTTAAAAAGGAGCAAACAAATTTAAACGAACTGCTCAAAAAGAGCCGTATAGCCGAACGAGGTGCCGCCATAAAGGCAGAACTCGTCACAAGATATGAGCGCGCAAAACTTGAAGAAGAGTTAAAGGATTTTCCCAAAACTAATCTGGATACCGCGCGCACGCTTTTAAAAACCTATACGGAACTTACGGCAAAGGCATCTACCCTTTCTAAATCCGACAGTCCCGCAGTAACTGATGCCGTCGTTCAGAAAGAAGAATTTGAAAGTGCAAACGAAAGCCTTGCGAAGATAGTAGAAGAAATTAAAGTTGCAGAAGAAAAACTGCTTTCAGCCGAACGGCAAGGCGGTGGCAAGGAAACGCCCCTTATGTTTATTGTAGCGGCACTTTTCTTAATTTCTGCTATCGGCGGATTTTTTGCGTCACCCGTTTTTCTTGCGCTGCTTGCGCCTTCAATCGTGTTTTTAGCGCTTGGAATTAAGGGTGCTAAAAGAAAAAAAGAAAGCGGCGCAAAGGTTTTAGAAATCAAGAGCGAACTGCTTAATTTAAAACAATCAGAACTTAATTTGCGTGAACGTGCAAACCGCGCCGAAACGGCACTGCGTGTGCAGATTGAGCACCGCACTCTGATTGAAAGCGAAAACCAAAAGCAAAAAGAAACGCTTGAAAAAATTGAAGCGGACATCAAAGAAACCACGGCAAAAATTACGGCGCTTTTGGGAACGGAAATAGAGTTTGCCGAAGAAAAACTAACGAAATTACAGTCAAATCATAACCGCCTTGATTCGCTTTCGCTTTTATTATCACAAAGCGCGTTTGCAGACTTTGACACCGCCGTTTTAGAAGAAATGCTTGACAAAACGGAGGATGCTTATGGCCTTAAAGCCCCCGCAGAATATGAAAATATGATTGCCAAAAACGCGTCACGCATAAACGAAACGGGAATTTGGCTTGAACGCGAAAAGGTTACCTTGCAGAGCATTTTCGGCGGCAAACGAGGCATTGCGGCGCTTGAGCGACTGATTGCCGAAAAGGAAGAATTGCTCGCTTCGCAAGATGCGCACTATGATGCTTTATCGGTAGCGGCAGACGCACTTTTTGCGGCATACACCCGAATGCGCCAAAATTTTGCACCGGAACTCAACCGCATGACAAGCGAAATTTTCGAAAGCCTTACAGGCGGCGTTCACTCCTCTGCAACCGTAGCGAAAGACTTTTCGGTACGCGTTAGCGAAAAGGGCACCCCCCTGCCGTTTGAAAGCGAATATTTAAGTGCAGGCACGCGTGACCAACTTGATTTTGCGCTACGTTTATCAATTGCAAAACTGACAGCGGGCGATAATAATTTGCCGTTGCTTCTTGACGACGTTTTCTCACAGTATGACGACCGCCGCGCACAAAAAGCAATAGAATTTTTAAGTGATTATGCTAAGGAAAATCAAATACTTTTCTTTACCTGTCACGGCGATATACGCGAAACGGCAAAAGAAAACGGCGCAGAAATTAAAACGCTATAAGAAAAACCCGACCGAGAGGTCGGGTTTTATTTTATATATCGAAGAGCAACTGTCCGTAAGAAGCATAGGGCCAATCGGTTGCCGACATATTCATTTCTATCTCGTCAACGTCTGTTCGCAATTCTTTCATTGCTTTTAAGACGGTATCGTGATAGTAACGTGCGGTGGCAAGTGCATCGCCTGAGGATTTACGGGATTCAACCTGTTCGAGCACTATTATGCCGTCATACACGCGGTCCGAATGGTATGACAGTTTTTTAAGCAGATTTTCTTCCAACTTGTAACTTCCGCAGGACGCTTTTTTCTTTATGATGTTATCCGCAAGTTTTGTGGTATATGCGCTGACCGCAGGGATAACGTCCTTTTTAACCATATCGAGCATCGTAAGTGCCTCGATATTTATGGTCTTGACGTAGTTTTCAAGCATTATTTCGTAGCGCGAAACAAGTTCGGTTTCGGTGAAAACACCGTAACGAGAGAAGGTTTCGAGCGTGTTTTTGTTTATAAGCATTGGAAGTGCATCGACAGTTGAAACAAGGTTCAAAAGTCCGCGCTTTTTAGCCTCTTCCTTCCATTCGTCCGAATAGCCGTCGCCGTTGAAGACTATGCGTTTATGCTCTTTATAAATATCACCGATAACGGCATAAATTTCTTTTTCAAAATCCTCTGCTTTTTCAAGTCGGTCACAGATTTCATCAAGTGCTTCACTTACGATTGTGTTAAGCACAACGTTGGGGTCGGCTATAGATTCGCTTGAGCCAAGCATACGGAATTCAAACTTATTACCCGTAAATGCAAAGGGGGACGTGCGGTTGCGGTCGGTCGAGTCCTTTTTGAAATGCGGCAAAACGTGTGCACCTATTTCAAGTTCGGGCATTTTTTCACCCAAATACTCGGTACCCGATTCGATAGCCTCCAAAATGGCGGTGAGTTGGTCGCCAAGGAAAATTGAAACGATTGCGGGAGGTGCTTCGTGTGCGCCAAGGCGGTGGTCATTACCTGCGCTTGCAACCGTTGCGCGAAGCAAGCCCTGATGTTTGTCCACAGCCGAAAGCACAGCCGCAAGCATTATAAGGAACAGTTTGTTTTCGTGCGGTTTTTTACCGGGCTTAAAGAGGTTTACACCCGTATCGGTTGAAAGCGACCAGTTGTTGTGTTTGCCGCTGCCGTTTACACCCTTAAAGGGTTTTTCGTGAAGCAAACACACAAGTCCGTGACGGGTGGCTATTCGCTTCATCATTTCCATTACAAGTTGGTTCTGGTCACAAGCGACGTTGACCGTTTCGAAAATCGGCGCTAATTCGTGCTGTGCGGGTGCCGCCTCGTTATGTTCTGTCTTGGCAAGGACGCCGAGTTTCCAAAGTTCCCTGTCAAGTTCGCTCATAAATTCTTTTACACGCGGTTTGATGGCACCGAAATAATGGTCGTCCATCTCCTGTCCTTTGGGCGGACGTCCGCCCAAAAGGGTTCTGCCGCAATAGGTAAGGTCCTTGCGGGATTTATAGTATTTTCTGTCTATCAAAAAATACTCCTGCTCTGCGCCGACGGTGCACAAAACGCGCTTAACGTCATCCATTTTGAAAAGTTTCAAAAGACGGAGGGTTTTTTCGTTTATAACCTCCATCGAGCGCAAAAGGGGTGTTTTTTTATCAAGTGCCTCGCCGCCGTAGGAGCAAAACGCGGTGGGTATGCAGAGTGTATCATCCTTTACAAAAGCGTAGGACGTGGGATCCCAAGCGGTGTAACCGCGCGCTTCAAACGTTGCACGAAGTCCGCCGGACGGAAAACTTGACGCGTCGGGTTCGCCCTTTATAAGTTCCTTACCCGAAAACTCCATTATTACGGTATCGTCACCGACGGGCGATATAAAACTATCGTGCTTTTCGGCGGTGATGCCCGTCATCGGCTGAAACCAATGAGTAAAATGGGTGGCACCCTTTTCAATCGCCCACTCTTTCATACATTTTGCAACAACGTTTGCAATATCAATATCTAAAGCGCGGTCTTCGCGTATGCAATCCTTCATTGCGTTATAGGTTGCTTTGGGCAAGCGCGCTTTCATTTCTGCATCATTAAACACCATACTTCCGTACAGTTCTTTAATTATAGACATACAGTACCTCCGTTTTTTAATACCCCACAAGTATATTTAATATTTGCTCGAAAGTCAATCGGTTAGCGTTTTTTCGGTGCTTTATTATTAAATAGCGCCTAAAACTTAAATAAATTAGGTTTGCACACCCTAAAACTTAATCTTATTGCGAATAAAAATTAACAAAAACAGGAAATCCCCGACATACAAGGCATATCGGGGACTAAAACTTATGCTTCGGCTATTAACTTTTTAAGGCTTACGATTTTAACGCAGAGCGCAAAAAGTTCTGTCGCAACCGCCAAATCTTCAATAGGAGGATAGGACGGAGCAATACGGATGTTGCTGTCCCTCGGGTCTTTGCCGTAGGGGTATGTTGCCCCCGCATTTGTAAGTACAACGCCCGCTTTTTTACAAAGGGCAACTATATCCTTCGCACAGCCGTCCAAGGATTCGAACGATACAAAGTAACCTCCAAGGGGTTTGCTCCACTCGCCAACACCAGTGCCTTCGAGTTCACGTGTCAAAATCTCGTCTACTTTCTCGAATTTAGGACGGAGAATATCAGCATGCAGACGCATGTGTTCACGCATACCGTTAATATCACCGAAATAGCGAACGTGACGAAGTTGGTTAACCTTATCGTGACCTATGGTCTGTATTGCCATCTGGTGTTTGATATCCTTAAGGTTGTTGTGAGATGCGGCGATTGCCGAGATACCCGAACCGGGGAAACTGATTTTTGAGGTGGAAACAAACTTATAAACCATATCGGCATTGCCTGCTTTACGGCACTCATCAAGAAGTTCAAGCACGAAATCCTGTTTGTCGTCGTAAAGGTGGTGTATGCAGTAAGCATTGTCCCAGAAAACTCTGAAATCTTCCGCGGCGGGTTTAAGTCTTGCAAAACGACGTACCGTTTCGTTCGAATAGGAATAACCCTGCGGATTGGAATATTTGGGAACACACCAAATACCCTTGATTGCCGAATCATTGGCAACGAGTGTTTCAACAAGGTCCATATCGGGACCGTCTTCGGTCATGGGCACGTTTATCATTTCAATACCGAAATGCTCGGTTATTGCAAAGTGGCGGTCGTAACCGGGAACGGGGCACAAAAACTTAACGCTTGGAAGTTTGCACCACGGTGTGTGGCCCATAACGCCGTGTGTCATACAGCGTGAAATGGTATCGTACATAACGTTAAGGCTTGAGTTGCCGTAGATTATGATATTATCGGCGGGGACTTCCATCATATCGCCGAGGAGTTTTTTCGCCTCGTCAAGTCCTTCAAGCACGCCGTAGTTACGACAGTCTGTTCCGTCTTCGCAACTCAAATCAGACGTGCTTGCAAGTACGTCCATCATTCCCATTGATAAATCGAGTTGTGCATTACTGGGCTTTCCGCGCGCCATATTGAGCGATAAATCACGCGCTTTAAACTCGTTATATTTTTCTGTCAGTTCTGAGAGAAGCGCCTTCTTCTCTTCAAGTGACATCTGACTGTAAACCATAAAACAACCTCACTATAAAAATATTACAGATTATTTTATCACACTTTATGCACAAATGTAAACAAATAGTTATAAAAAA
>JAFPBM010000027.1 GCA_017424125.1 Clostridia bacterium
GTTGTTTACTTTCTCTATAAAATTAGGTAAAATAGAAGTATAGTATTTATTAGGAGAGATGTTTATGACAGTTTTAGATAGGTTTTTAAAATACGTTTCTTTTGATACGCGTTCTGACGAAAACAGCGAAAGTTTTCCGAGCACCGCGAAGCAGTTAGTTTTGGGTAAGGAACTTGCCAAAGAGTTAGAAGAAATCGGACTTATAAACGTAGGGTTAGATGAAAACGGATACGTTTACGGATTTTTACCCGCATCACCCGACCGTGAAAACGAAAAGACTCTCGGTCTTGTGGCGCATATGGACACGTCACCCGATGTTAGCGGAGAGAACGCAAAACCCTCTTTAGTTGATTATGAGGGCGGCGACATAACACTTGCAAACGGCACAAAAACTGCTGAAAACGTTTTTCCGTTTCTTAAAAATTACGTTGGTCAGCAACTTATTGTAACCGACGGCAACACCTTGCTCGGCGCAGATGATAAAGCGGGTATTGCGGAGATTTTTACTGCGCTTGAATATTTAGTAAACAACCCCGACGTTTCGCACCGCGCAATTTCTGTTTGCATAACACCCGACGAAGAAATAGGTCAAGGTGCAGACAGATTCGATTATGCGCGTTTTGCGGCGAGTGAAGCCTACACCGTAGACGGTGGCGCAGTTGGCGAAATTGAATACGAAAACTTTAACGCGGCGGGTGCTACTTTTACCATAAAAGGCATTAACATTCATCCGGGTTCTGCCAAGGGCAAAATGAAAAACGCCGTTTTGGTTGCAAATACACTTATATCTGCACTTCCCGAAAACGAAACCCCCGCAACCACCGAGGGTTACGAGGGATTTTATCACGTTACCGATATTGAGGGTAACGAAAGTGCGGCAGAGATTAGAATGCTTATCCGCGACCACGATATTGACAAATTTAACGCACGTAAAGAGTTCCTTAACAAACTTGTATCATACCTTAATTCGATTTACGGCGAGGGCACAGTTTCGCTTGAAATTAAGGATAGCTATTTTAATATGAAAGAAAAGATTTTGCCCGTTATGTATTTAATAGATAACGCCAAGACCGCTATGGAAAAAAGCGGCGTAACGCCGATTATTATTCCTATTCGCGGCGGTACGGACGGCGCAAGACTATCATACCAAGGTGTACCCTGTCCCAACCTTTCAACAGGTTGCGAAAACGCACATAGCGTTCACGAATTCGTATCTGTTCCCGCACTCGAAAAAATGGTTGACGTTATAATTCTTCTTACCACAATGAAGGGAGAAAACTAATGGGAAAAACTAACCTTTCGCGCCGTTTTTGGTTGGCGCTTGTGATTTTCAGTCTCACAGGACAGGTCGCCTGGGTGGTTGAAAATATGTATTTCAACGTATTTATTTACAAAATGTTCCACGCCGACACAGGTGCTATTTCACTTATGGTAGCGGCAAGTGCGGTTTCGGCAACGCTTACCACGATTTTTGTGGGCGCTTTTTCGGATAAGGTTGGAAAACGCAAGATTTTTATGTGTCTTGGATACATTCTTTGGGGCGTTTCCATTCTTACGTTTTCGCTGATACGCGTTGATTTTATTGCAAAGGTTTTCCCCTTTGCTTCGGCGGCGGCTTTAGGTGTTACGCTCACCATAATTATGGACTGCGTTATGACATTTTTCGGTTCTTCCGCCAACGACGCGTGTTTTAACGCTTGGCTTACAGACTCCACAACCGACGGTAACCGCGGCGCAGCAGAGGGCGTTAACGCTATGATGCCGCTTATGGCTATACTTGTGGTTTTCGGCTCATTTATGGCTTTCGATTTGAACCGTGCAGAGAGTTGGTCTTTGATTTTCGCGCTAATAGGCGCTATAGTCATCGTTATAGGCGTTTTAGGATTTTTCCTTATAGAAGACCCTTGTGTAAAACGCGCGGAAAACGGCAGATATTTTGCTAACGTTTTTTACGGTTTCCGTCCGTCCAATATGCGCAAAAACCCTGCCTTTTACATAACACTTGCAGCATTTGCTGTTTTTTCGATATCCATTCAGGTCTTTATGCCTTACCTTATAATTTATTATGAGGTCTCTCTTTCGATGAAAGATTACGTGCTTATAATGGCACCCGCTATTATTCTTGCCGCCCTTTTCACTGTGTTTTACGGCAGAAGTTATGATAAATTCGGGTTCAAAAAAAGCATTTTCGGCTCTTTGATTTTACTGATTTTAGGTTACGCGGTACTTTACTTCTTCCGCGCGACGATACCCGTTTTTGTAGGTTCGCTCTTTATGATGTGCGGATATCTTTCGGGTAGTGCGGTATTTGGCGCAATGTTGCGTGACAGCACACCGCAAAACAAGGCGGGTATGTTCCAGGGGCTTCGCATTGTGGGACAGGTGTTAATCCCCGGTATTATCGGGCCGTATATTGGTGCCGCCGTGCTTAAAAACGCCGAAAAAATTGTAAACTCTGACGGCACTACGTCGTTTGTGCCCAACAAAAATATATTCTTGGCGGCGGCCTTTGTTGCTTTGCTGCTAAGCGTAATTTTCTTTATGAAAGAGGATAAAAAGAAAAATGCCTGATTTTAGAAAACTTTTAACTAAAGAGGGTGAAAACCTTCCCGCTATACCTCATAGTGAATATCCCCGTCCGCAACTTGTAAGGGATTCGTATTTTTGCCTTAATGGCGAGTGGGATTTTGCGGTGACTCGTGGCGATGCGCCCGAAAATTATGATAGAAAAATAATCGTCCCCTACCCGCCGCAATCGGTTTTATCGGGTATTGACGAAGTGTATGAAAAGGGTGACGTGCTTTTTTATAAGCGAAACTTTACTCTGCCCGACGGATTTATAAAAAATCGCGTTATTTTACATATCGGTGCGACGGACCAAATAGCAACCGTTTTTCTTAACGGGGTAGAACTTGGCACCCACGTAGGCGGATATTTTCCTTTTTCGTTTGATATTACCGATAAACTAAAGGTTGAAAACACACTTGTAATACGTGTTGTCGACAATCCGCTTGACACTACACTTCCCTACGGCAAACAAAAATATAAACGCGGTGGTATGTGGTATACACCCGTATCGGGCATTTGGCAGACCGTTTGGTGTGAAAGCGTACCAGAAAACTATATTAAATCGCTTAAAATTGACACCGACGACAAAGAGGCTACCATTAAAATCGAGGGTGTAAACGAGGGCATTTTGACGCTTCGCACCGACGACGGACTTATAAACGCCGAGATTAAAGACGGCGTTTGCAAGATATCCCCCTGCCACCCGATTGTCTGGACTCCCGAAAATCCGCACCTTTACCGCTTCAAAATTACGGCGGGTGAAGACGAGGTTGCTTCCTATTTTGCACTTCGCAAAATCAGTATAGAAAACGTACGCGGTATACCGCGTATTTGTCTTAACGGTGAGCCTTTCTTCTTCCACGGACTTTTAGACCAAGGTTATTTCAGCGACGGAATTTTTACCCCCGCAGACGACAAGGGATTTGAAAACGATATACTGTCTATGAAGGCTCTTGGTTTCAACACCTTACGAAAACATATAAAAATCGAGCCGGAGCAGTTTTATTATGACTGCGACAGACTTGGTATGATTGTTTTTCAGGATATGGTTAATTGCGGTAAATACTCATTTTTGCGCGACACCGCTTTGCCGACAGTATTTGGCGGACGCAGACGTTTTGGAGTTTGCCATAAATCTAAAAAAATGCGAAAAGCGTTTATAGACGCTATGGAGAAAACAGTAAAAACGCTTTACAACCACCCGTCTATCTGTCTTTGGACCATATTTAACGAGGGTTGGGGACAGTTTAAGGGTGACGAAATGTATAAACACATGCGCACCCTTGACACCTCGCGCATTATAGATACAGCGTCGGGTTGGTTTTTCTGTAAAGAAAGTGATATTATAAGTCCCCACGTTTATTTCAAAAAACTACGTGTTAAACCGCAGAAAAAGCCTGTGCTCGTATCCGAA
>JAFPBM010000028.1 GCA_017424125.1 Clostridia bacterium
AGGGCGGCGTTGGAAAATCGCTCGTCACGGGTACTCTTGCAACACTTATGAGAAGACGCGGCAACGAGGTTGGCATTATGGATGCCGATATTACGGGTCCGTCAATTCCCAAAATGTTTGGTGTTAAGTCACGCGCTTATCAAAACGAATTAGGCTTATTGCCCGCCGCAACACAAAACGATATCCGCGTTATGTCGGTAAACCTTTTGCTCGATTCAGAGGATTCGCCGGTTGTATGGCGCGGTCCCGTTTTGGCCGGCGTTGTAAAACAGTTTTATAACGACGTTGTGTGGGGCGACCTTGATTATCTGTTTATAGATATGCCACCCGGAACAGGCGACGTTCCGCTGACAGTATATCAGTCTATCCCGCTTGACGGTATTATAATTGTTACGTCCCCGCAAGACCTCGTTTCGCTCATTGTTAAAAAAGCATACAATATGGCGAAGATGATGAACGTTCCCGTTTTGGGAATTGTGGAGAATATGAGTTATACCGTATGCCCCCACTGCAACGAAAAACATTATATTTTCGGCACGGGCAAATCGGGCGCGGTGGCGGAAGAACTATCTGTTCCGCTGCTTTCTGAAATTCCGATTGACCCCGATTTTGCAAAACTTTGCGATGAGGGTAAAATTGAACGCTTCCGCGGTGATTTTCTTGACGGTGCCGCAGACGTGCTTGAAAAACTTTAAAAAACACGAAAAGAGACCTCTTTCGAGGTCTCTTTTCTTTTATGAGGGGTTTGAGGATAACACAAAAGGGCTGTGGATTCCCTTTCGCACCATTATAATAAAACAAAAAAATTATCAAAATATGAACGAACTTTTACACAAAATTTAATTTTATTTTTTGAATATCAAACACCCTATTTGTTAAACATAAGTGTGAGGTGTTAAAAAATGAGATATCAAAATTATAAAAGAAAGTCTGGCTTTTTCGCAGGCAAAGGCTTTTATATTGTTTTAGCGGCGTGCGTTGTTGCCGTTGGTATTGCGGCTTTTTCGGCGGTCAACACGATTTCATCGGTTGAAGATAAACTTAATTCTTCGAAGCCCGAAAGCGTAGTAAGCAATGCGGAAGACGTAGGCCAAACGGTAAGCGACGTTAAAAACGAATCGTCTTCCAAAGAACAGGTAAGCAGCCAAAAGACCGAAAGCAAAGAAACCCCCGCGTCGTCAGTTGCGGATACCTCTTCTAAAAAAACAGAAGAATTTTATTTTACACTGCCAATAAAAAACGGCAGTATCGGCAAACTGTTCAGCGATACTGAACTTCAGTATAGCAAGACACACGGCGACCGACGTTTGCATTTGGGCGTTGATATTGTTGCAGATAAAGGTGCAGAGGTTGTATCAGCCGCAAGCGGTAAAGTTACAAACGTAACAACCGACGCGCTTTGGGGCAAGATGGTGGTTATCGACCACGGACACGGAATTATCGCTTATTATTGCGGACTTGAAAATCCCACCGTTTCTAAAAACGATACCGTGAAAGCAGGAGTTAAAATCGGTGAGGTCGGCACCGTCCCTTGTGAGTGTGCAGACAATCCGCATTTACACGTAGCCGTAACGCGTGAGGGGAAATATATTTCTCCGCTTGATATTATCGGATAAATCTCACGCCCTCGTTCGTTTAGGGGCATTATTCTAAAAATAGGTGCAATCTGTGGGTTGCACCTATTTTTTTGTTGCCAAATTCTTTAAGTTTTGGTAAAATGAATTTATAAATTTGAAAGGGGATTTTATTATGTGGAAAAAATTTAAAGAATTTGCATTTAAGGGAAACGTTATTGATATGGCTATCGGTGTTGTTATAGGTTCTGCTTTCAGCAAAATCGTAACTTCGCTTGTTAACGACATCATAACTCCCGTCATTAGTCTTATCACAAAAGGCACCGATTTTTCGGCGCTCGGCATTGCTCTCGGTGAGGGTGAAGACGCCGCCGTTTTTGCATACGGCAGTTTCGTTCAGAACATTATTGACTTCTTCATTATCGCATTCTCCATGTTTATGGTAATGTCTTTAATCGGCAAACTTAAAGATGCTTTTGCTAAAAAGCAGGAAGAAATCAAAGAAGCAGAAGAAGCCGCAGACCCCACACCCACAGAACTTGAAATTTTAACCGAAATCAGAGATTACTTAAAGGAAAGCAAGAAAGACTAATTTATGAACATAAACGAAGTATTAGCCAAGGAATTTTCTTTGGCGCAGTGGCAGATTGACAACACAGTAGCGCTTATAGACGACGACAAAACCATTCCTTTTATTGCGCGTTACCGCAAGGAGCAAACGGGCGCGCTTGACGACCAGATTTTGCGTGAAATTTACGATAGACTAAATTATCTTCGCAACCTTGAAAAGCGTAAAGCAGAGGTTTTATCGTCGATTGAAGAACAGGGTAAACTAACAGACGAAATTACCCGCGCTATAGAAAACGCCGTAACGCTTGTAGAGGTTGAGGATATCTATAGACCTTATAAGCAAAAGCGCCGCACACGCGCAAGCGTTGCAAAAGAAAAAGGGCTTGAACCTTTGGCACTTCTTATTTTAGAGCAATCCGAAGAAACAGACCCCGTATCTGCCGCCGCAGAATATATCGACGAAGAAAAAGGTGTGGCATGTATAGAAGACGCACTCACAGGTGCCGCAGACATTATTGCCGAAAAGGTATCCGACGATGCCGTTCTTCGCAAACAACTTCGTTTTATCGTTTCGCGTTCGGGAATGCTTGTTTCCCGCGCCGCAGACGAGGAACAGAAGAGCGTTTATGAAAACTACTACGACTACCGCGAAAGCGCAGGAAAAATCGCCGGTCACCGCGTTTTAGCGTTAAACCGCGGCGAAAAGGAAGAAATGCTTAAAATCACGCTTGAACTGCCCGAAATGTTTGGCGAAAAAGCGTGTATTGCCCGTTACGTTAAAAACGACAGCGCCTGTGCAAAACTTGTGTACGATGCTTGTGTTGACAGTTTCCGTCGGCTTATTTTGCCTTCTGCCACGCGCGAAACACGCGCAACGCTCACGGACGAGGCAAACGAGGGCGCAATAAAGGTTTTCGCACAAAATTTGCGTCAACTTTTAATGCAACCGCCCATCAAAAACAGTACAACCTTAGGTCTTGACCCCGCATACCGCACAGGTTGTAAGATTGCCGTGTGCGACCCGACGGGAAAGGTGCTTGACACTGCCGTTGTATACCCCACACCGCCGCAGTCAAAAACCGAAGAAGCCGAGAAAAAATTGGTTTCTCTTATCAAAAAGTACGGCGTTAACACCATATCCATAGGTAACGGCACCGCCTCACGCGAGTCGGAGAGTTTTGTTGCTGATATGTTATCACGCCTTGACAGTAAAGTATCTTATATGGTCGTAAGCGAGGCAGGGGCGAGCGTTTATTCCGCTTCCAAACTTGCCGCCGCAGAATTTCCACAGTTTGACGTATCACTTCGCAGTGCGGTTTCAATTGCAAGAAGACTTCAAGACCCGCTATCCGAACTTGTTAAAATTGACCCCAAGGCAATCGGTGTTGGACAATACCAGCACGATATGCCTCAAGCGCGTCTGGGCGAGGCACTTTCGGGCGTTGTTGAAGACTGCGTAAACTCGGTCGGTGCCGACCTTAATACCGCTTCGGTTTCACTGCTTGAGCACGTTGCGGGAATTAACTCGGCAGTTGCCAAAAACGTCGTTGCATACCGCGAAGAAAACGGTGCATTCACAGACCGCAAACAACTCTTAAAGGTCAAGGGACTCGGCGCAAAGGCTTATGAACAGTGTGCAGGATTCTTGCGCGTTGCAGGCGGTAAAAATCCGCTTGATAACACCTCGGTCCACCCCGAAAGTTACGCCGCCACCGAAAAACTTCTTGCAAAATACGGTATAAGCGTTAAAAATTTCACTCCGCAAGTAGTAG
>JAFPBM010000029.1 GCA_017424125.1 Clostridia bacterium
TAAACTGTCTTGCGCGATCGGGACGGAAGTTGAACGAAACAACACTGTCCCCTGCTTTTATCATTCCCTCTTCGTCCACAACGGTGGGAACGATGAATTCGTCTGTTACGCCCTCTGCGTATGACTTATTCATTGTATCAACAGCGCTTGCGTTTTTATTGCCCTCGCCATATACCATTGCGGCATAGGCTTTTTCCACGCGGTCCCAAGCAAAGTCGCGGTCCATTGCGTAGAATCTGCCCATTACGGTTGCAATTTTGCCAACGCCGATTTCTGCCATTTTTGCCTCTAAATCAGCAAGGAAGCCTGCACCACTTGTTGTTGAAACGTCGCGGCCGTCCATCAAAGCGTGTACGAAAACCTTTGTTAAACCATATTTTTTAGCCATTTTAAGAAGACCGTAAAGATGGTCAATATGACTATGAACACCGCCGTCCGACACAAGACCGATTAAATGAAGTGCGGTGCCGTTTTGTTTGCAGTTTTCCATTGCATTCTGCAAAACTTTTATATCGTAGAACTTGCCGTCTTCGATATCTTTTGAAATCTTTACAAGCATCTGATACACAACGCGGCCTGCGCCGATGTTGGTATGGCCAACCTCACTATTACCCATCTGTCCGTCGGGAAGACCAACGTCAAGTCCCGATGCGCCGATTGTGGTAAACGGGTTTTCTTTGAAAAGTTTTGAAAGATTGGGTGTTTTTGCGGTATGGATAGCGTTGCCGTCCGGGCACTCTCTCATTCCATAGCCGTCCATTATACATAAAACTACGGGTTTTTTCATTTGTCTACCTCACAAAATGGGCGGGTTTTTATCCCCGCCCAAATTAATTTTGATTATTTAGATGCAGCCTTTACGATTACGCTGAAATCTTCTGCCTTAAGCGAAGCACCGCCGATAAGACCGCCGTCAACGTTAACCTTTGAAAGCAATTCGTCTGCGTTCTTTGCGTTCATTGAACCGCCGTACTGAACGGTTACGGTTTCTGCAACGTCTGCGCCGAACATCTCGGCAACTGCAGCACGTACGAAGCCGTTGCCCTCGTCTGCTTGTTCTGCTGTTGCGGTAACACCTGTGCCTATAGCCCAAACAGGCTCGTAAGCAATGATAACGTTCTTGAGTTGCTCTGCAGTTACGTTGGTAAGAGCCATCTTGGTTTGGAACTTGAGAAGAGTTTCGGTATAGCCGAGTTCTCTCTGCTCAAGGGTTTCGCCAACGCAAACGATAGCGGTAAGACCTGCGTTTACAGCGGCAAGCGTGCGAAGGTTTACGGTCTGGTCGGTTTCACCGAAGTACTGTCTTCTTTCGCTGTGGCCGATTACAACGTATTTTACGCCACACTCGTTAAGCATTTCTGCCGAAACTTCGCCTGTGTAGGCGCCCGATGCTTTGAAGTGAACGTTCTCTGCACCGATTTGGATGTTTGAACCCTTTGCTGCCTCTACTGCGGCGGCAATGTCAACGTAAGGTACGCAAAGTACAACGTCACAATCTGCGCCCGCAACGAGAGGTTTCATTTCGTTTATAAGTGCTGTGGTTTCTGCGGGGGTTTTGTTCATTTTCCAGTTGCCCGCTATAACAGCCTTTCTTGTAGCCTTGTTCATTATTATTTCCTCCGATTATTTATCGTTAAGTGCAACAATGCCGGGAAGTTCCTTGCCCTCGAGGAATTCGAGAGAAGCGCCGCCGCCTGTTGAAATATGTGTCATCTTATCGCCGAAGCCGAGTGTGTTTACAGCAGCAGCAGAATCACCGCCGCCGATTACTGTAACAGCATCGGTTTCTGCAAGGCTCTTAGCAACAGCAATTGTACCTGCGGCGAGAATCGGGTTTTCGAACACGCCCATAGGTCCGTTCCAAACAACAGTCTTTGCAGACTTAACTTCGTTTGCATAGAGTTCTGCTGTTTTGGTGCCGATGTCAAGGCTCATATAATCAGCAGGAATGCTGTCTGCGTCTACAACCTTAACGTCAACGGGAGCATCAATCGGGTCGGGGAATTCTTTTGTGATTGTGCAGTCGATGGGGAGAAGAATCTTAACGCCGTTCTCCTCTGCTTTTGCGAGCATATCGCGGCAGTAATCAATCTTGCTCTCGTCGATAAGCGAAGTGCCTACGCCGTAGCCCTTTGCAGCAAGGAAAGTATAGGACATTCCGCCGCCGATGATAAGTGTATCTGCTTTCTTTAAAAGATTTTCGATAACGGGAAGTTTGCTGTCAACTTTTGCGCCGCCCAAAATGCAAACGAACGGACGAGCCGGATTCTCAACAGCGTTTCCGAGATACTGAAGTTCTTTACCGATGAGGTAACCAGCTGCAGATTCCTCAACATACTCTGTTACGCCAACGGTGGAGCAGTGTGCTCTGTGTGCGGTACCGAAAGCATCGTTTACAAATACGTCTGCAAGTGCGCCGAGTTCTTTGCTGAATGCTTCGCCGTTTTTGGTTTCTTCTGCTCTATAGCGTGTATTTTCAAGTAAAACAACGTCGCCATCTGCCATTTTTTCGATAGCAGCCTTTGCGTTAGCGCCTACAACCTCTGCATCGGCTGCAAAAGTTACCTCTTTACCGAGAAGTTCGGAAAGGCGTTTTGCAACGGGTGCTAAACTGAGTTCGGGCTTGGGTTCACCCTTCGGTTTGCCAAGATGTGAGCAAAGGATAACCTTGCCGCCGTCCTCTATGAGTTTCTTGATGGTCGGCAATGCGGCAACGATACGGTTTTCGTCTGTGATTACGCCTGCTTTAAGCGGAACGTTAAAATCGCAACGAACGAGTACCTTTTTGCCTTTTACATTAATGTCGTCAACTGTTTTTTTGTTTAATGCTGTCATTTCTAAAACACTCCTTATAAGATTGTTAAAAATACCACAAATTATTTTACCACATTTTTAAAATTTTGCAACTCTTATTATAAATAATATTATAACCATTATTGCCAAGTGTAATTGTGTAAATTACCGAAATTTTCAAGTTCAGGAAAATTCCACTGTCTTAATACCTCGTACGTGGCTATTGCAACAGTATTAGAAAGGTTAAGACTGCGCGCCTTTTCAATCATTGGAAGACGGACGCAGTTTTCTTTGTTTTTAATCAAAAGTTCTTCGGGCAAACCTTTTGTTTCTTTACCGAAAAAGAGATAACAGTTATCAGGATATTCTACTTCCGAATAGACGTTACGCGCTTTGGTTGTAAAATAATAAAACTGTCCTTGATTTTTCAAGAAAAATTCGTCTAAATTATCGTAATAAGTGATATCAAGATACTGCCAATAATCAAGACCCGCGCGTTTTAATTTTTTATCGTCAATCTTAAATCCCATCGGTCCCACAAGGTGGAGTCTTGCGCCCGTTGCCGCACAGGTACGGGCTACGTTGCCTGTATTCTGCGGAATTTCGGGTTCAACCATCACAATATTGATAACAGGCATATTACACCCTGCTTTCAATAACCTGTGCGTTGCCGACAAGTTCAACATCACCGTAGTATGCGGGAATAAATACACATTCACCCGCCTTGAGTTCTACGCCGTCAACCGTTAATTCACCGTCGACACAGAGAATGGATGAAAAACTGTCTTCGCCCACAGAAACTGTTTTCTCGCCTTTTATTTCGTGGCGAATTGCGGTGAAATATTCGCAACTTGCCAAAACGTCGTTTTGCGGTTTGCCAAATGGAATTTTGGGGGCTGTGCGCTCGGTTACGTCAAGTGCTTTATCGATGTGCAGTTCACGCGGTTTTCCGTCCGCACCTAATCTGCCAAAATCGTACACGCGGTAGGTGCAGTTGGAATTTTGCTGGATTTCGGCTATCAGAATACCCTCGCCGATTGCGTGGATTGTGCCCGCGGTTATAAAGAAACAGTCGCCTTTTTTAACAGGAACTTTATTAAGCACGTCGGTCAAAGTGTTATCGTCAATGCGTTTTTTGAACTCCTCGCGGCTGATTTCTTCCTTGAATCCGTAATAAAGA
>JAFPBM010000030.1 GCA_017424125.1 Clostridia bacterium
GGTTTTGTAATTTTCTTTAATGCCATACTGCCAACAACGGCAAAATAGCAACCCGCCGCCTGTGTAAAAAGTAAAATTACTGCAAGTACTATTGAGATAGCCATAAGCCAACGCTTTTTTGTGTTATAAGACAGGAAAAACACACCCGCCGTTACACAAAGCGATGCAAACGCACAGGCTAAAATTATTCCGACAGACAACAGTTTTGTGGATACAAGTATTATAACAAAAGTAATAGACGTTAAAATCAAAAACACCGTAAGACAGAGCGAGAATATGTGTTTTTTTATAAACGCTTTCATCCTTATCATCCCTTTGATAAATTGACAATTTATTCCACAGTATTATTATAACACAAAAAAATTAAAACGGCAATCGGTCAAAATGACAAATTGCCGTTTTTTTGTTTTTAATTTTTATGCAACCTGTTTTTTGTTCTTTGCAACAACTATAAGAGTAATTACGGCGAAAACAACAAGTGCTACCGCCCACATAGCAACAGCCGAAATAACCGAGCCGAAGGATGCAAGCAAACCGGCAACTATGTATGCGACAACTGAAATTACCGCTATTAAAGTTGCGTAAGGTAACTGGGTTTTAACGTGGTCAACGTGGTTACAGTTACCGCCCGTTGACGCAAGGATTGTGGTATCCGAAATGGGCGAAACGTGGTCGCCGTAAACCGCACCGCCAAGGGTTGCCGAAACGGTTATAAGTACAAGTGTACCGCTGCCACCCAAAACCGTTACCGCGATGGGAACCAAAACACCGAAGGTGCCCCAAGAGGTTCCTGTTGAGAACGCAATTACACAAGCGAGAACGAAGAATATTGCGGGGAAGAACGCCTGTATTGTGGCAGGGATTTTTTCCATATTCATTTGTACAAAAGCCTGTGCATCAAGATATCCGCCCTTGGCGCCCATAATACCCGCAATACTCCACGCGAACGTGAGAATCAAAATGGCGGGTACCATTGTCTTGAAGCCCTGTGTGAAACTGCCTGTTATCTCTTTGAAAGAAACAACCTTTGTAATCATATAGTATATAGAAACAAGTATAAGTGCTATGGTTGAACCGATTGCAAGTGACGTGCCTGCGTCACAGTTTGCAAAAGCTTCAATCACGTTTGCCGACTGTAACTTTGTGCCGTAAACGCCGTTATCCCAGTCGTAGAAGAATCCCGAATAAATCATTCCGCCGACACAGCAAGCGATGAGGATTATAACAGGGATTATGAGGTGACGAACTTTTCCGTTGGGGTTTGCAACGATTGATGCATCTTCATCGGTCGGCAGGTCGGTTTCACCTGCGTTAAGGTCGCCTTCCGTTTCTGCTATGTACTCGTTTTTCTTCATCTTGCCGAAATCCGCTTTAATATAGCAGAAAAGGAAAACCATTATAATTGTAAGAATTGCGTAAACGTTAAAGGGTATCGTTTTGATAAACACGGTAAGTCCGTTACCCTCAAGTTGTCCCGAAACTGCCGCCGCCCACGAAGAAATAGGTGCGATAATACAAACGGGTGCGGCTGTGGAGTCGATAATCCACGCAAGTTTTGAGTGTGAAACTTTGAACTTATCGGTTATGGGACGCATAACCGAACCAACTGTCAAACAGTTAAAGTAGTCGTCAACGAAGATAAGGCAACCAAGTGCACTTGTAGCGGCCAAAGCACCGCTTTTAGACTTGATTTTTTTACCTGCCCAATCGCCGTAGGCCTTTGAACCACCAGACTTTTGCATTAAAACAACAAAAATACCAAGCACTACAAGGAAAACAAGAATTGGGGCGTTGCCGCCAACCTTCTCGCTCATAACGGTATAAAGTGTACCGAGTGCCTGAAGCGGATTACCGCCCGTATACATAAGTGCGCCTGTGAGAATTCCCACAAAGAGTGACACGTACACCTGTTTGGTTAAAAGTGCAAGTATGATTGCAACCAAAGCAGGAGCAAATGCCCATATTGTTCCTTCCATATTCAACATCCTTTCGGTTTTTTATGCAGTAAACTATACCATAAATGCAAAAAAATGTAAAGTTTTTATTTTTTGCCCGGTAAAGCAGTACGCAAAACATAGTGTTGCGGAATTCCGTTTTTCATGCGGAAATTTTGTTCGCCTTGTATTAACGGCAAACAATAATTGATTGCATCTTTCGTAACGTCGTTGCCTTTTTTATTTATCCACTTTGTTGGGAAGTATTTTACACGGTTGGCAACGAGGTTTACGTCAACCGCCTCTATCTTTACGTTATAAGGATGCTCTGACACGCGTTTGAACGCCATCATAACGCCCGTTTTACCCTCGAGCATAGCGGAAATGGCGGCGCCGCCTATGCGTTCTGCCTCGGTTATGTCACGCTTTGAACTCAGGTGTGAAGAGCAACGTTGCATAACGTTAAGTTCAATTGAACGCACCTTACAGCCGATTTCCTTTGTTACAATCTTTTCAAGCGAACGTGCAACACCTGCAAGATATTTGTGACCGAAAATATCGTTCTTGCCCGATTGGAAGTTTTCTTCAATTTCATCGGGATTGAGTTCCACACCCTCTGAAAGTGCAACGATAACCGCGCCGTGTTTTTTCTGTACGCGTTTTACGTCGGCTATAAACTGTTTGCAAGAGAATGGTTTTTCGGAAAGATAAATAAGATGCGGTGCGCTTTCACCGTTCACGCGCAAAAGTGCGCTCGACGCCGTAAGCCAACCCGTATCACGTCCCATTATTTCAACAATCGTAACCGAGGGAATAGAATAAACGCTGCTGTCACGCGTGATTTCCTGCATTGTTGTGGCAACGTATTTTGCTGCCGAACCAAAACCTGGGGTGTGGTCGGTTTCGGGAAGGTCGTTATCTATCGTTTTGGGAATACCGATTGCCTTTATATCTATGCCGTTTGCCTTGAAATATGCGTCAAGTTTCATAACGGTATCCATTGAATCGTTGCCGCCTATATAGAAAAACGCGGAAATATCGTTTTTCTTCATATTATTTACAATCTTTTCGTAAACTTCAGGCTCTTTTTTATAATCGGGAAGTTTGTATCTGCAAGAGCCGAGCACGGTTGACGGCGTCTGTCTTATAAGTTCAATATCGTCATCGGTTGTTATGATGTCCGACATGTTGACAAGGTTGCCGTATATAAGCCCTTCTATTCCGTTTACCGAGCCGAAAACCTTATCAATTTCACCATATTTACCCGCGTGTCTGAAAACACCCAAAAGCGATGCGTTTATAGCGCAGGTTGGTCCGCCCGACTGTGCAACAACAATATTCATTTAAACCTCTCCTTTTTTGTCAAAATCGTTTATTTTATTTTACCATAAAAACGCTAAAAAACAAGCAATAAGACAAATTTTGTTAAAAATTGCGGTAAAAGTTTTATTTTTGAAAAAAGTGTTGACAAAACATTTCTATTATGATATAGTTATTTTTGCTGTTAAACGCTGGTGTAGCTCAGTTGGTAGAGCAGCTGATTTGTAATCAGCAGGTCGGGGGTTCGAGTCCGTCCACCAGCTCCAGTTTTTTTGAGTCCTTAGAATACGGACTAAAATTTAATATGGGAGAGTTCCCGAGTGGCCAAAGGGGACAGACTGTAAATCTGCTGCGTAATCGCTTCGATGGTTCGAATCCGTCCTCTCCCACCAAATTAGAAGAGTACCACCGCAAGGTTGGTGCTCTTTTAATTTTTGGCTGAGCGGACGAGATGAGAACAGGGTGTGCCGTCCGCAGACGGCAAAAACAGTTCGGGGAACTGTTTTTAACCCGCGGTCCTTTAGGCGAATCCGTCCTCTCCCAC
>JAFPBM010000031.1 GCA_017424125.1 Clostridia bacterium
ACGTTGCCCACTCGGCGGTAACGCTGCAACGCAAAAATCAATCCTTGAACAGGTGGCTGTCGGCCTCATCAAAAGGCAGAATCTCCGCCGTAACACGCGCATGATCGTCCAGGTTATCGATTTCGTCGATGTAATAATCTTCATACGAAAAAGCGCGCACGTTCAGGTCGGCGAAAATTTCATTCAACGCATTTTCCGCGTAGCATTTGTCCTCGCCTTTTTCAATAAACTCGACAACCTTCGCCATCCAAGCCGCTGCGGTGGCTTTGTCCATCTTGTAGAACGGTTGGAAGGCAAAGCAATCTTCATCGAAAATCTTGATGGATACTTCCAGCACCTTGCCGTCTTTTACGCGACCTTTGAAATCCTTTTCCGGCAACGCTTTTTTGAAGTTTACGGTAGCCGTGTTTTTGTCGTCGCAAGCCAACACGTCGTGAACCAGTTTGCGGTTGAACACCAAATCTCCATGTAAGAAGATCAGATCGTCATCCATGTGCTCGCGCGCAAGATACATGGAATAGATATAGTTCGTTTTGTCGTAGATGTCGTTGCGTACAAACGTGAAGTTCAAATCCGGAAATGCTGCTACCTCTTTTTTCAGCTGCTCTTCGAAGGGACCGGTTGTTATGATAAAATCTTTGATTCCCTCCGCGCTGAGCAAACGAAGCTGACGATGGAAAATGGTTTCGCCGTTTTTCAAAACCGCCATGGATTTGTGGTTGTGCTTTGTGAATTCGCCCATACGATTGCCAAGACCTGAGTTGAAAATAACTACTTTCATTGTTCATTCTCCTATTTGTTTTTTGACACTGCAAAACACAGTGCCATCATACATAAAAGTCACGAAAAGTCAACATGTACCGCAAAAAACATTCCAAAAACCCTTGAAAAACAACGATTGTTGATTTATAATACACCTATACCATCTTTGTGAGGTGATTTTATGCCCGTTGGTGATAACATCAAGCGGCGCCGAACGGAATTGCGGATTTCCCAACAAGAGCTTGCCGATATGCTGGGGTACAAAACCCGTTCCACCATAGCGAAAATAGAATCCGGCGAAAATGACGTAACGCAGAAAAAATTGAAGCGGTTTGCCGAAGCGTTAAGCACCACCGTGGATATGCTTATCGCCGAAACAGAGCGCGATGCCGTTATGGACCCCCATGAGGGTGCCGCTCTGGCGACCAAGCGTAACAAAAACATTGCAATCATTTTAGCGGGTGGCAACGCGGGAGAAAACCGCCAGAACATCCCGAGTCAGTTTTTAACCGTCCGAGGCACGCCTATCATCGTGTATTGCTTGCAGACCTATCAGCAGCACCCGCTGATTGACGAAATATACGTGGTGTGTTTAAGGGGCTGGGAGCACATCGTTGCCGCCTATGCCAACCGATGCGGAATCACAAAGCTCAAAGGCATGATACGCGCCAGCAACATCAGCGGCATGCTATCCCTCAAAAACGCCATCAATCACATCAAAGGCGAATACGCGCCGGACGATACCATCATCGTTCAGGAAGCAACCCGCCCGATGATCAACAGCGATATCCTCTCCAAGTTGTTGCATGCCTGCCAAGAAACGGGCAGCACCATCACCTGCCATTCCATGAAAAACTGTGTACAGTTTGACGTTTCCGGAGAAGCGCCCAAGTATATAGATCGCAACACGCTTGTGTCTTTGCAATCTCCCGAAGCGCATAAAGTTTCCGTGATCAACAATCTGTTTGAAACGGCAGAAAAACGAAATCACCCGCTCAACGAATCCTGCTGTGCGATGCTGCTTTACAACCTCGGCTACCCAATCAATTTTTTAGAAAACAGTATCGATAACATCAAAATCTCCCGCGAAGAGGACACCGCGGCTTTTGCCGCTTTCGTGCGCGACGTATAGACTTTTATTGCATCGCATCAACGCGTATGATATAATGATACAATCAACAAAAAAAGGAACGGGGTTAATACATCATGGAAAAAGCAACCGGTGATCTCAGAATCATTCAGCTGGAAGCCTTGGAGATACTATCCTTTTTTGATAAGCTGTGCAAGGAGCAAGGGTTTACCTATTATCTTGCATACGGAACGTTGCTTGGCGCTGTGCGACACAAAGGGTTCATCCCCTGGGACGACGACGTGGACGTATGGATGCCCCGCAATGACTATATGAAACTGCTGGCGTTTTTGAAAACGTCCAATACCGATGCGCGGTTCGGCCTGAGCGAAGGAAAATACAAAGTGAACGGCGACCGACCGGCTGAGTTCCAAATGCGGGTTATTGATAAAACCATGCAGATATCCCGTGTTTTCGCCGGCAAACAAACCGTCATGCATCCTTGGATAGATGTTTTTTGTCTGGACGTCTTCCCCGAAAACAAAAAAGAAACGTATCTGAAAAAATTCAAAAAGCACCTTTTTATGTATAAAGTCGCCCGATGCAAAACCTTTTTGATTGAAGAGGATTCCTTGTTTGGCAAGGCTAACAAAATCATATACACCTTGCATAACAAGTTCCATTTATTCAAGCACGTGCTGAATGAAGAAAAACAGAAGGATAAAACCGTAGCGACATTAACAAAACACCAAAACACCGACGGCGATAATTACAAAGAATATTTTTGTTATGCGGCCGTTTATCTGCCCCAACCGGCAAAATGCTTCTTCTCTAAGGAATGGTTTGCCGAACCTGTTCAAGTGGAATTTGAAGGCAAGTCCTTTTCGGCGCCAAAAGATTGGATGCCGTTTTAACCACGCTGTATAAAGACTATATGCAGTTGCCGCCCGAGAACCGCCGGCAATGCACCCACGGCGCCAAACTGATCGAAATGCAACCGGTGGATTGAGCGTTTGCCAAAGACGGCAAAAATTTATCCGCATACAACAAGGCGAATACAGCCGCCCAACGCGCAATGTCAGGAAACGCTCCTTGCCTTTGTCTGTTTTCGAAAAAACAAAGGCGCTTCGCGGTATAACAACACAAAACCGTCCCTTTGCTATTCACAAAACGAATAGCAAAGGGACGGTTTTTCACTATACACAGAGGATTATTTCGCGTTCACAACGGTTATGCCGTTGTCGTAAAATACCGCGTTTTCGTTTTTGTTCGGTTCGTAGGTGGTGACGATGAAATCGGCGGTAGACAGGTCGGCTATTTTCACCAACGCATTGCGCTTGAATTTGTGCTGCAATCGGCGGCGATGATGCTGACGCTCGACTGCTCGATCATCTGTTTATCCACGTCTACCTCTTCGTTGTAGTAGGTGGAAAAGCCCCCGTTGAAATCAATCCCGTCAACCGACAAAATGAGTTTATCGGCATAATAGTTTTTAAGCACAGCGGTCGCATCCGAACCAAAGGTGAATTGATATTTCGGGTTTACCGAGCCGCCGATGAGAACAATGTTATAATTGGGATTTGCCGACGCTTCCAGTGCAATCGAAATGGAGTTTGTGATAATGTTCAGGTGGTAGTCGGCCGGCAAATGCCTGAAAACCAGAAGGGTGGTCGTGCCGGCATTGAGCATAATGGTGTCGTTAGGCTCAATCATTTTGGCGGTTTTTTGGGCGATAATGTTTTTTTCGGAATAGTTGGTCTCTAACCGCTGGTTGAAATTCATGCTGCAATACGGTTTGTAGGAGCTTATGGCGCCGACGTGGTTTTGAAACAGTATGTCAACCGCGAAACCGATAAATATAACTGTCAAGGGACGACTTCTTCGACCTCTCTTGCGGTAATTTTCCACGTGCTTCAAACAGCACTTATCGAAGAAACCGATTTTAGAAATGAGCAGTTTGCTTTGGTGCATCCCGGTGGTGCCGTGGGCGAAAGGCTTAACAAATAAAAAATAATTTTTTGGAGGAATCAGACATGGAATTTAAAGTAGTACAAAAGGAACTGGAATTGCAGTCCAGAGGTTGGATCCCCACCTTTCACGACATTTCAAAAGAAATCAACGAGATCGTCGAGGCTTCCGGGATTGTTAACGGTACGGTGAGCATCGTTTCGCATCACACCACCTGCTCGGTCATGGTGCAGGAATGCTCGCATGACATCGATTCTTTCGACCTTGAATATTTGCAGCATGACCTGCTGGACATCATGCGCAAGATGATTCCTGACTTTGCGGAAGAGCATCAGTACCGTCACCCCGGCCCCATCCATGCGCAGTATGGCAGATACGTGGATGAGCCCGGCGACTATTCCAGCATGAACACCGACGGCCACCTCAGAAGCTGCTTCTTCGGCAGAAGCGAAACCATGACCATCAAAGACGGCATCCTGGACGGAGGCAAGTTTGCGCATGTGTATTTCATTGACTGGGACCACGTGCTGGCTCGCCGCAGACAGGTGAATGTTACCGTCATGGGCACCACGGAAGATGTGGGCGACAGAAAGTGGAACAATGGCGAAGTGATTGATACGCGCCACAAATTCCTCGAAGAAGAAAAAGCGTACGATCCGCACTACTGGCATCCATCGAAATCTTTTTGAGCCTCTCCCTATATAAAATGGTGGCAAGCGGCAACCCCCATAAGAAAAATGTTGCGCGCCGCTCCGAAGTAAACACATAACCCCTCACCTTTCACATAGGCGCGCGGCGGGGGGCTACACAGCAAAAAGCGAGGTGAAATTCACCTCGCTTTTGTGTTGTTTCTTATTTCTTGCTTTTCTCAGCGCAATAATGCGGTTTGTTTCGTTGTATACAATCATAAACCCTTCATCCACACCCAGACGCTTTTCAATCGAGCGTGGCCTATTTTTATGTTATTTGTTTTGCGCCAGATAATTCGCGGGGCCTGTTTCGTAAAAGTTGTTGCCGTGGCTGTCCATCACCACAACGACCGGAAAATCCTCTACTTCCAGTCGCCTTACGGCTTCGGCGCCAAGGTCTTCATACGCGATAACCTCCGCCTTCTTGATGCATTTGGAAAGCAAGGCGCCGCAACCGCCGATAGCGCCAAAATATACCGCGCCGTGTTTTTTCATAGCCTCTATCACTTCGGGGCCGCGTTTGCCTTTGCCTATCATGCCCGTTTGCCCTAACTTTATTAAGGTGGGACTGTAAGCGTCCATGCGATAAGAGGTGGTAGGACCCGCCGAGCCAATAGCTTCGCCGGGCTTGGCGGGGGTGGGGCCGACAAAATAAATGATGCTGTCCTCTATATCAAACGGCAACGGCTCGTTGGCCGCAATACATTCGCAAAAACGCTTGTGCGCCGCATCGCGGGCGGCATATACAACTCCCGAAATAAGACAACTGTCCCCCGCTTTCAACTTGCGCGCCGCATCCCGCGTCAGCGGTGTGTTAATTTTAATAGCCATTTATATCACCTCGGTTTTATGTCTTGTGACATGGCAGTTAATATTCACCGCAACAGGCAATCCCGCAATATGCGTCGGAAAATGCTCGATGTTTACGGCAAGGGCGGTTGTTTTACCGCCAAATCCTTGCGGCCCTATGCCCAAAGCGTTTATTTCCTCTAACAGTTCTTTTTCAAGCTGGGCATAGAAGGGCATTCCATTTGGTTGGTCCACGGGACGAAGCAACGCCTTTTTGGCAAGATAGGCCGCCTTGTCAAAGGTGCCTCCAATGCCAACGCCGACAACGATCGGCGGGCAAGGGTTGGGCCCTGCGGCTAACACGGTTTGTTTTACAAACTCTTTAACCCCTTCCAGACCATCCGAGGGGCGAAGCATGGCAATCTTGCTCATATTTTCGCTTCCGAAACCCTTGGGCGCTACGGTGATTTCGATTTGGTCACCCGGCACGACATCAAAATAAATCATAGCCGGCGTATTATCGCCCGTGTTTGTCCGGTTGAGCGGGTCGGCAACAACACTTTTGCGCAGGTAGCCATCACGGTAGCCGTCGCGCACGCCTTGGTTGACCGCTTCGGTGATGTCTCCTTGAACGTGAACGTCCTGCCCTATTTTCAAAAAAACACACGCAACCCCCGTGTCTTGGCATATGGGTTGACCTTTTTGCTCGGCAATTTGGTAATTGTCAATTATATGCCCCAAGATTTCTTTGGCTTGCTGCCAAGATTCGTTCGCCGCGGCGTTTGTGAGACGGTTTTTAATGTCATCGCCCAAATAACAGTTCGCCTCAACACAGAGCTTTTTCACGGTGTTTGTAATGACTATCGCTTCAATTGTTCGCATAGTTTTTCTCCAAATATTATGATAGAATCTAAAATTTGGCCGGTTCTCTCGATAATGGCGACAACCTCTCGGTCGCCTTTGGGAAGTTTGCATTTTTCGCCTGGAATTCGTCCGGAATGAACAAGACGGCGGCTTGTGTTTGCAAAGCAACCTGTTTTTCACAAAGCACATCCGTCAACTGTTTTTTCATTATATCATATTTGCCTAAAAAGTAAATGCTGACAACGTAAATTTCTTTTCACGACAAATACTACCCCCACGCTTTGAAGAGCCCGTGGCATTGCGAGACAGCCAAACAACGACGGCGCGGGAACTGAGAGATTGCAGAATGCGGGGCAATAACGCTACAATGGGTATAACAAAAGCGAGGGGAGTTTCCCCTCGCTTTATATTAGAGAATATCTTTTTCGTGAATAATGACACCGTTATTTATAAGTTTTTCTTGCAGTTTTGAAACATCAAGAGCTGAAAAATCGTCAGTCATAGCGGCGGCGGTACCTGCGGCTTGCCCTGTAACAGCACAGCACGGAATAACTCGCATAACATCCCATAAGGTTTCGTTTACGGAAGTGCAACGACCTGCTACAATAAGATTCTTCATCTTAGCGTTGTAAAGCGTTCTGAAAGGCACCTCGTAAATGGGGCCGCGTTTTTTCCAATTTGAAACCATACCGATAGAGTCTTCAAAATAAGTATGCATTTCTGTATGCGCTAACTCATATTCACCAACTATTTTTCGCGTCATGCGAATTTGCGGAATGGTTGCTATTGTTGAAATAACAGCAGATGGATTGCTTTCTCTTTTTTTAAGCCAATGTTCAAGTGTCGTTTTATGTGATAGGCAAACCTGTTCAGAAAGTTCTTTGCCGTCAAGGCCGGTAAAGCGGCGGCTGATAAGCGGTTTTTCTTCCTTACCCGTCCGCTCTTCGTCGGGGATATCCGAAGCACCGACCATTTGTAACTGATATCCATTTTGGTCGGTAAAATAATACCATGCGGCAAGGACATTGCCTTGCTTAAATGTTTCGGTTGGAATCTTGGCAAATTCAGCAATATCACAATCACCCGTTGCATCTACTATCGAACGAACCGAATACGCGGTTTTGCCTGATTTATTTTGAACAAACAGCGTTTTTATACGGTTGTTTTCGGTAGCAACGTCCACAACATAACTGCCGTATAGTATATCAACATTATTTTCAATAAGTAGTTTTTCTGCTAAAACTGCAAATACCTGTGCATTGTATTGCACCTCATAACGCTTGTCTTTTTCTGTTCTTGTGCCAATATCATCTAGCCAATTTTCAGGATATTTGTCTTCGGCACCGTAAGTAATAGACAGTTTAAGTAATTCTTCAGCAATACCAAAAGAAACCTGATGTCCAAAACCATCACAAAGAGGTAAATAAATCGTAACAAGACCTGCTGTTCCCAATCCGCCAAGCATATATTCTTTTTCAAAAAGAACAACTCTTTTTCCTTCGCGTGCAGCAGCAAGTGCTGCAGAAATTCCTGCAAAGCCACCGCCGCAAATGGCAACATCATAGTGTTTCAAAATAACCACCCCATCTAACATAGTGCATCTTTATACAGTATATCACAACAATCCAAAAAGTAAAATCTTGCGGTATAAATCTCCTTAAAGCGAAAATAATAGTGTCCCAATTTGTAATTTAAGCAGAAATGTATATATGAAAGCAACTGGAATAGTGAGAAGAATGGAGGAATGCGTTATAATAGGGCAAACCGCCCCAGACCCGCATAAACACTAGCGCAGTGGCAACTACTCAGTACACCATTACTGAAGCCGCACCGAACGAACCCGACTCTCCACAAACGGGCGATAACAGTAATCTGTGGCTCTGGGCAGCTCTTGCATTTGTAAGCGGCGGAGCGCTCTTCGGTACTATTCTTTGGAAGAAAAAAGAAGAATCACAGCAAAACTAAATTAAGCATGTTCGCATTTTGAGACCTTTCTTATAACATTTCCAGTCCCGCATATACGCCAGGCAATGCCAAACCAACCGGATGATTGCCTAGAAGAATACCATACCACCACAAAAGACGGCAAAACAGCCGCCAGAGAACCCACGGAAACCAACACCCTCACAGAAGAAGGGGGCTTCTTGTACTGTCTGTACGTCTGTACAATTTGGGGCAGTTCACAATTGACTTTGGGCTTCAAATTGTCTATAATGCTTGTTGTAGCTTTGGCGTTGGAACGGTGGTTTTTGTTGTTTCCAGCTTCAATGACCAACATCCCTGTGTTAGGAGTGATAGTTCATGGTGGTTTCGTTTGTGATTGTGGCATACAACGCGCAAAATAACATTAGCAATCTATTTGAATGCTTGAAAAAGCAGACCTATCCCAAAGATAAAATCGAAGTAATTTTGGTTGACGGCAATTCCGTGGATGAGACGAAAAAACTTATGTTGGAGTTTTCAAAATCGCATGAGTTTCGTCGGATAATTGTATTGGACAACCCCAAGCGCACTCTGCCTTGTGGCTGGAATGTTGCGTTGGCCGAAGTGCAAGGGGATGTCATAGTGAGAATCGATGCCCACGCCACCATGTCCGAAGATTTCATTGAAAAAAACGTGTATCACATCCAACAGGGCAAGGATATTTGTTGCGGCAAGGTTTTAAGCATTCTGGACAAAGCTCACCATTGGGGGAAAACCGTAAATTTGGCGGAAAACTCCATGTTTGGGGGTAGTGCCGCCTCGTTCAGACGCGCAGAGCAGCCCGGCTTTGTCAGCACGGGCGCTTTTGCCATGTATCGCAAGTCGGTGTTTGATTCAGTCGGCAGCTATGACGAACGCCTGGCCCGAACCGAGGATAACGAAATGCACTACCGTATGAAAAAGGCGGGCTATCGCTTTTTTTATGACCCCGAAATCATCACTAAGCGGCAAACTCGTTCCTCATTTAGCAAGCTGATTAAACAAAAATATTTGAACGGCTATTGGATTGGGCTTACAATGGGGGTCCAGCCGCGTTGCTTCTCCCTATACCATTTTGTTCCCCTCGCATTTTTGCTGGGCATTATTATAACGACGATGCTCGCCTTATTCGGGCTTTGGCATTTGGCCGCCTTGCTGTGGTCAATGTATGCTCTTGTAGCCGTCGCCATGGCGATTGTATCCGTTGGCACTTCCACAGATACGTCTTGGTACTGTGTGCTGTTGCCGTTCATGTTCTTGGCCTTGCACGTTGGCTACGGACTCGGTACGCTCATAGGACTCATCAAGCTCCCGTGGTGGAAAAAGCGGTTTTTAGTTTAACATGCATGGATGGCCGATGAATTAGCGTTTAAATAAAACGCTTTGCTCTGTAAATTTGCACGGCCACCATTTGCAAAATAAGGAGTCCTTTGTTGCGAGGGCACGAGCAAAACCCTATCGACACCTTTCGACAAATTTTGTTTGGCGATACATAGTTTGGTACAAAGATACAATAAATAGTAAAACGGAGCAGAAATTCTGCTCCGATTTTGTTTTATTATATATCACTATTTGAAGATGTGCATATTTTAGAAAGAATTTTGCTTTCAAATTTTAAAAACTTATTTTTAATTTTTCCGTAATGTTTATCCCAAAGAGCGCTGCTGTCCAGAAAAGTCCTACTACCATTGTTTCTTTGAGTCCGCAGAGTTCGAAGTGATGATGGAGCGGTGACATCTTGAACACGCGCTTTCCAGTAGTCTTGAATGATACTACCTGAAT
>JAFPBM010000032.1 GCA_017424125.1 Clostridia bacterium
ATGCCGTTGGAGCTATTCTAACGGTTTCTAAAATTTGCCTTAATGTATTTTCGTCTACTTTTTTGCTTGAAAAATTTCGAACAGAATATCGTTCAACAAAAATATTCATTATCTTCAAGATTACAAGGCAGATTGCGTATCATTAGGATCGCCATTGATAGCCAAATCATACTCAACCGACCAGTCAAGCCCACGGTACTCAGCGGCTCTTTCGTCTGTTTCAATGAATTCCATAAGCAAATCGAGCATTTCTTTCGTCCAAGTGTTTTTGTCGATTTGCGCAGAGGTAAATTTATTAAGCGAAATCATTTCAAAACCGAACAAGTCCTTTACTTGCGTTTTTGCTGCACCGCCAACAACTTCTTCGACCAAATGAGCAGGAATGAACAATACCCCACCACCAGCGCCGAACACAACGTCGCCCGGCATACAAATCGCATTACCTATTTTCGTGGGCGTGTTATAACCTATCATAATGAAATCACGAATAGGCGTGGGGTCAATACCACGGTAATATGCTTGGATATTTTCAATTTTTTTCATTTGCTCGGTATCTCTAACACCGCCCCAAATAACTGCGCCACCATTTTCGTTTTTCGTCTTATTCTTAATCGCAGTCGTTAAATTACCGCCAATAAACGTACCCTTATAAATCTTATCGTACATATCAATTACGGGTACGTCGTATTCCATAAGGTTATCGATTACCCATTGATTATACGTACCCTTACGATTTTCACTTCTACCGACGTCTTTGACAACTTCGTCTAAGTCGGGGCGGAACGGACAATACGTTGCCGTAACCGCGCGACCAATAAGCTTTCTACCGTCGTCGTGAAGGGTATGGAATCTCCCTTCAAATTGACTTTCATAGCCTTTTACGAAAATAGGTTTCCATACCTCTTCCAAAGTAAGCGTTCTTAACGCTTTTAAGTATTTCTCGTCTACTTTCGGTCTACCGTCGGGCAATCTTTCCCCTTTCCACTGTGGGGTTAATGCAATAATTTCATCTCTTACGTTAAAATTCATAATCTCATTCCTCCGTCAATTACAATATCTGTTCCCGTTATATAAGCACCTTGCTCACTACAAAGCATCAATACTGCACCTACACAATCTTCAGGCGTTCCAAATCTTCCCATAGGAATTACCGCTTCTACCGCTTTGCGTTGCTCATCATCGTTGTAAACGCTTTCATTTCTCGGTGTAGCAATCGCCCCGGGCGCAACGTTGTTGACCGTTACCCCAAAAGGAGCAACTTGCTTTGCAATTACTTGGACAAGCTTCATCACGGCGCATTTCGTTGCTGAATACAATGACAACTCAGGGTGATTACGATATTGATTTACACTACCTATCGTAACAATACGACCAAATCCCTTTTCCTTCATTGCAGGATAATAGGCTTGGATAAGTTTAAGCGTACTCCTTACGTTCACATCAAATTGTTTATCAAACGTATCGTCCGTAATATCCATCCAACATTCTTTATACTGAACGCTTGCGTTTAAAATCAAACAATCCACCGCTCCCGTTTTTGCATATAAACCTCTTACCTCGTCCATATTGGATAAATCACAAACAACGGCTTGATATGCGCCGATTTCAGCCCGAACGCGCTCTGCCTTTTCTATGTCTTTTGAGCAGTGAACGCATACCTGATACCCTGCTTTTACTAAAGCCACTGCTAATGCCTTGCCTATTCCTTGCGTTGAACCTGTGATTAAAACTTTTTTCATAATAAAACTTCCTTTCCGTTTTCGTCCAAATTCACCGTATAGGTTTTTCCGTCTACCGTGATTTCATATTCACCATAGAAGCCTCTAAAAGAAAGTTCTTGCCCCTCTATCGACTTTTCAAACGAAGTGTTCCATTCTTGATTAATAAGGCGATCCAACACTTTATATGCAGGTTTTTCGCTCATATCAAAACGTAACAACCCGCCACCGCAACGGTTTTCCCCTTCATTTGAGCCAAGAGGCGCGTATGCCGCATAACCGTCCACCAAATTCCACCATACGATACTCTTCATTGTTTCCGTAGCAAACCAAGTTTTATAGAGAGCTTCTACAATGTAGGCCTGCACCTCTTCATTCTCCGCCTTCTGCCCGCTTCCTGGCACAGTTATTTCAGATATATGCATAGGATAGCCATACGAATCAAATAAATCCAATGCTCCTAATATTGCATCCACATCAAGGAAAATAGAATTAAAATCTGCTCTTTCCATTTCCTCAGTAGTAGAAAAAATATGATACTGCAATCCAATTTCATCAAACGGCAAACTCTTAGCAATAAAATCTTTGAGTTGCATATTAAATGCCGAATACTTGCCTTCGGTGCGATAATCACGCCAAATTGCCTCATTGGTTTCATTTAATATTTTCTTATTGTTCGGGAAATATTTAGCACCAAGTTGTAAACCGTACTCATCATAATCTTCAAATAAGAATTTTTCACCAATACGATAATTGGTTGCACTTTCATTAACAATATCCCAAGACGGAATTTTATCAGCATACTCCGCGGAAATTTCTTGAAAACGACGTTCGACTATTCTCTTACGTTCTTCCGTTGTATATTTTTCCAACCACTTCGGGGTAAACCAATTCCAAACCAAACAATGTCCCTTTGGCTGAATATTGTATTCTTCACAAAAATCTAATACGATATCAGGAGCTGGACGTCGATAAATATTTACACTATCCTTGCGAAAACGAAGTTCACCTTCTTCAGGTTCCAAATCGCTCCAATAAAAAGGAACTACCGCCTGATTAAAGAGTTTCGCAAATTTCTCCTTATAGATTGGCTCTTTTTCTTCTTTTTCAAAAGAAGCGAGCATAAATGCATTACAACCAAATAAAAATTTATGTTTTTTCTGCTTTACGATAATCTTTTTTTTACCTACGCCAGAAAAGTTTAATGTAAAGTCTCCTTTACGAAATTTCTCAATGCCTTCCGCATTCCTTTTATCCAAAAAGTCTTTATTTTCTATATAACTTTTTAAAATAAAATCTCTATCCAACGGTTTAATCTCACTCATGGTTACTCCCCCTTACGACCATTCTCTATCGTTCGCCCATTCTTTATCCCAATCGGAAGTATCTTTCCAAGCTTCATCTGCATCAGCCTTGCGGAATTTTTCAATAAGCTCTTCGTTTAAGCTTTCAATACCCAAACCAGGCGCATCGGGTACTTGCATAAATCCATTTTCAAGCTTAATGATAGGATTTACAAGCTCATACCATTCAGGGTGATCAACCGAGTGGAATTCTACCGCAAGTACATTTTTAAGCGCAGCGGCTGCGTGTACTGCTGCCATAAACCCGATAGGACTTTCCGCCATATGGATAGCACACGCAACACCATACTTTTCGCAAAGCGCGCCCACTTTCTTCATCTCCATAAAGCCACCAACAGTAAGCATATCAGGGTGAACTACATTGACACCTGCTTGCATAATACCCTCAAAGTTTTCTGCCAAATAAATGTCTTCACCCGTACAAAGAGGCACGCAAGAATTTTCAGCAAACTTTTTCAAATGGTTGGTTTGATGCCAAGGAGCAAGATCTTCCATCCAAGCGATATTATATTTTTCAAGACGTTTTGCAAAGCGAATAGCGTCTTCAATTGCTACGTGACCAAAGTGGTCGATTGCAAGCGGTACTTCGTAGCCGATTTCTTCTCTAACTTCTTTTACATAGTTTTCAAGATAATCTAATCCCTTTTCGGTAATATGAATACCCGTTGCATAATGGGGAATGGTGAAAATTTCATAATTCTTACCAAACATCAAGGATTTATCAATCGAGCCACTTTGATGAGAAATTGCTTTCGCATTATACTTAATGAAATCATCAAGCATACCGACAGGCGCGTTGAGCGTTCCGGGTTCGTCATACAAAAGTTCGATACCCAAGTCCATTTTAAGATAGGTAAAGCCATCTTCCATACGTTTTTTAAGTGCTTTACCCATATCTCTACCCGTATGCTTGCCGTCCACGTCCGTATCACAATAAATACGCACTTTATCACGGTATTGACCGCCTAAAAGCTGATAGACGGGAACTTTATAAAATTTACCAATAATATCGAAAAGCGCAATTTCGATACCAGAAACGCCACCGCCCTGACGGGAATGTCCGCCAAATTGCTTAATACGATTGAAAAGTTTTTCCACTTTTAAAGGATTTTCACCCACCAAACGAGATTTTAACATCTTTGCGTAAGTTGCGCTAGATGCGTCACGCACCTCGCCATATCCCACGATTTCAGGATCGTTGGTGTAAACCTTTACCAAAATCATATGTTTAGGGAGCCCATCTATATCCGCCACGCGAATATCGGTGATTTTCAGTTCATTTGCCTTCATTTTTTTACCTCACTTTTTGGTTCTTATTTGATTATTTTTTATGCTTTTATCATTTTTCATTTTATATTATAGCATAAAATAAAAAAAAGCGGTAAAACAATATTTCGCTATTTCAAAACTATATTTCGATTTTTACAAAATTTTCCTGTCCAAATTCCTTATTTTTATTGACAATCCTCGCAATTTTAGCTATACTATGACCATTATGAAAATTATTAACGAAATTCAATTTAATAATATTGAGGCCTTGCGCCTGTTCACTTCTATCGCCAAACCAAGAAAAAATAATTTGCGCATTCATTATCATACATTAATCGAAATATCATTAATTTTACGAGGCAAAGGCATTTATAAGACTAACGATAAAACGTACACTATTCAAGAAGGCGATATTTTCTTTTATCGCCCTAATGAAGCGCATTGTATTACAGATATTGAAGCGGAGGGTATGGAGTTACTCAATCTGCATATTTCTCCTTATTATCTTTATACAAACTTCCAAAGTGCCTTGAACTCGAATTACATCAAAATTTTAGCCGCGAGTTTCCCGCTTAAAAGCAATAAAATCAACGATACACTTCTTCCAGAACAATTAGAAGATGTGAAAAGTTTAATACTGGCAATACGCAGAGAATTTGAAAACAAGAAAAGCGATTACGTAACGTTTATTTGTAATTACATATCGGCAATTCTTATTCTCATTTCTCGTTCTTATAAAACTGCAAAGTTTTCTCAAAAAGAAAAACAAAGCTATCAAAGACTTATTCAGGCAATCAAATACATTGATACGCATTACAAAGAAAATATAACGCTTGAAAACATCGCCCAAAAGGTTGGATATAGCAAGTGCTACTTTTCTTCTATATTCAAAAAATGTATGGGTATGTCTATTTGGGATTATATATCTATTAAACGAATAGAAGAATCTTTAACACAAATTAAAACCACTGAAAAGAATATTGCAGATATCGCCTTAGATTGTGGTTTCAATAATGCGGTAAATTTCAATAAGCTGTTTAAGAAATACACCAATGTTACCCCGAATTTTTTCAGAAAATAACGGTTGCCGTCATCAAATTAATATTGCCAATACAATATTAAATTTCTTTTGATTCTTTACAAAGATTAATTATATTTATGTCTTTTCCGTTTTTTTTCTTTGATTTGCGTAATCGAAAGCCACTTTCGTTCCGCTTTTCGGCTGATAATCTCCCACCGGACGTTTAGAATATTTCCTTCTTGGCGGTTGATGCTCTGGATTATAATAGAACACACAATAATCGCTTTCGTTTATCATATCTTGATTACGTTCCACGTATGAAGCTTTCTCTGCCGACCAAAGCCTATCCGACATCATTGCGCCATCATAGTCTTTATATTTAATGTCCCGTTTTGTTACCGCGCGAGCAATACGCTCACGTTCTTCTTTTTCCTCTTTCATGCAGGCGTATTCACTTCGACACGTATTTCCACGTTAGAACCTTTCTGTACCTTAATCAATTCCTTGGAAATTTCTTCCGCCCTTTCTTCGGATACTTCTTTTTTGGCAACCCTATTCCTACGTTCTTCTCTCATCCTCAATTCTTCCTGTAAACCTTTCAACGCGTCAAACGGTTGAAACTGCGCCGCACGATTTGCTCTATTCATTATGTCCTCCTATCAATTTATTCCTTTGCATTGCCGTTGCCCCTTCTTCCAAATCCACAGCACGTATTATGCAATTCTTTCCAAACCTATCCTTCAAAGACAGTACCGCTTGTTCCGCTTTCTTTTCCTTTTCTATCACCGCAAAATTCGTAAATAAGTTATAACCTTCACAACCTTCGCCCACTACGTTATTACAACTCAATCCAATTCGTCTTATCGCCACGTTCGGCGCGGTTGTACGTTCAAATGCATAAATATACAAAAATGCAGGAATTTCGTGCGTTTATACACAAATTCCTGCATATTGTCTTTCCTTCATAAAATAGCTGTCATTTGATTATATTCGTTCAAATTTCTTATTTTCCGACATTATAAAATCCTTCGCGGGTTTTGATTTGAATAATTTTCAAAGCATATTTGATCATTCCGCAAAGCCCCGCAACTATGATGAGCGTAAAAAGCAAAGTTTTTCCGCTCTTTGTTTGCGGCGGATTATCAAGCAACGAATTTTTTCCGAATTTCAAAATATGTATTACCGATAACATGGCAAAGACCGTTCCCATGACGGCAAAGGATATCGCCAGCATAGGCAATAATTCCGCACGAAACTCCGATTTTTGATGCACTTTCTGTATAACGCCCATGCCGCCTGTGGCGATCGTTGCAACGATCACTGCCACAAACCATTTTGCGGATACTTTACTTTTTACGATTTGCGGCGCATCAAGTACGGCTTCCGCGCTTTCGGGTAACGGCTTTTTGCTCTTTTGCACCGACAGCACGATACTCACCGCAACCAATACTATGCCCGCAATCGTCAATGCGTCGATATGTTCATGCCAAATCACAGTGCCGATCAATGTGGGTATCAACATGGAAAACGAAGTGATGACCGTTGTGTACGCCCACGGTCCGACGGCTATCGAATACAAAACAAACGTTGCCGACAACACCATTACAACGCCTTGAATGAGCGCCATAATCCCGCTATATGCCGATATTTTCATGTCGAAACCGGTTACAGCCCAAATGCATACAGCCGACACATACGACGTGATCATTAAAAACAGATAAAACCCGCCCATACCGTTCGACACCGATTTGGTATAGTAGCGGTTTATCACGCCGCTGCCTACGTTTGCCGCAATGCCGATAATAAGCAAAATCGGGACGGGTATATATGCCAAAAACTCCATAACTCAAAGCACGATGCCGAAATCGTTTTTACTCCCGCTTTTCAGTTTTATTTCGACTTTCTTTATTATAGAGTCTTTTTCCGCCGTCAATCGATAATCGCCGAAAAAGCCGTCGAAATACGCGTTTCCGTAGCCGTCCGAAGCACATTCGGTATTCGTTCGCCACGTTTTATCGAAAAGGTCTTTGATAACATTGTACGAACGCTTTTTAGAAAAATCGAATCCGACCAATCCGCCGTAATAAACGTTCTCGCCTGCCGACATATCGCCTTTATCGGCGCCGAATGCATAACCGTCAACGGTGTTCCAATATATGATCGCGTCCATGGCGGGATGCGAAAAGAACAGCGTATAAAGATTTTTTATAAGCTCGGCTTGCACATCCTCGTCGCTTTCCGCGTCGGAATATGCGGGTATCGTCATTTCGCTTATTTGTATCTTTTTACCGAAACGCGCATACGTATCGAATACGGTATACAAATATTCGGGGTTATACCATGTAAGCGCCTTTTGCGCTTCTTCGTCGCGTCTGAAAAAGCAATGGAACTGCATTCCTATCTCATCGAGTTTTGCGCCGCGCACATCGAGAAGTTTTTCGATAGCCGCATAATACGCGCTGCGCACGCCGTAAAACTTTTCGATAGGATAATTATCGTTGATAATCAGTCGATTGTTCGGATAATATTGCTTCGCCTTGACAAAGCTCCACCCGATAAAGTCGTCGGCATAGTAAAATTCGGACAGTCGCGGCTCCAAAAAATACCAGCGGAACGGCTCGTTTACCACTTCCCACGACGGAATGACGGCGGCATAGCGCTCGGCAAGCTCTTTAAACCGCTTTTCGAGCGCATTCTTATGCCCGTCTACGTCGAGCGCGCGCACCCAATCCGGGCGCATATAATCGTAATTTAAGCAATGCGCTTTCGGTTCGATACCGTGTTTTCCGCAGAATTCGACGCACAGATCGGGCGGCGGACGCCTGTAAATACGCGGACTGTCTTTTGCATAGCGCGGCTTGCCCTTTTCCGGCTCCAACGTATCCCAATACAACGGCAAAGTCGCAAGATCGAATGCACCGCTAAAAAGTTTTTTGAATTCGTCGTTCTTATCTTTATTCTCGAATTCGTTGAGCATAAACAGATTTGCACCGTGTTTAAATTCGTGCGAAATCTGTTTGACGGTAATATGCACATTTTCGATCGGCTTGCCGTTCGCGTCCGTAACGTTAATTATCGCTTTGCCTTTACGATACTTTTCGATATTGCGCTTGACCGTGCCGTTCATAAAATCGCGGTTTTCATCGAAATATTTTAACGCGATCTTTAGTCTGTCGTCCATAAGTCACCTCCCCGGGCTATCGAATAGTACTGCCTGTTATCGGATCGAACACATACGCGTCGTCCATCGAAAAAGACGCGACAAGTTCGTCCTCGGTAGTGATCTTGCGCGCGGTATCGGTGCGACTTACCATATCTCTTCCGCAAAAATCAAAGTGGATGTTGTATTCGCCGCCCAGCAGTTCGCAAACCGTGGGTTTTACAGTAAATCCGCTCTTGTTCTTTCCGTCCTTTTTGAGTGCGATACGAATGCGCTCGGGACGAATACCCACAGAAACCGTGTGTTCATCCGTCAAGCACGCCTCCAATTCTTTCAGTTTAGCCGCACAGAGCTCACGTTCACAGCCGAACGGGTCCTCGATCTTTTTCGTCTTTTTGATTTTTTCGACTATTCTTTTTACAAACGCCGCCGTTCTGACAAATATATTCTTTTTCTTGGGTTTTGTGCTTCGCGCCGTGCCGAGTTCACCCGTTGCCGACAGTGTTTTACGTATTTCATCGCGTGCCGATTGGTCGAAGTTTTCAATTAGCTTTTGATATTTTTCCACTTCGCGTAAATATACCGCATCGTGTTTCGCTATAAACGCTTCGTCTACGGGTATCGAAAATTCGCCGCACGTTAGACGGCTGTTATTTCGATCGAACCGCATATCGAAAAAGTTCATCGCAGGCGAACCTATAAATTTGGCTACGAATATATTGGACGGACGATCGTAAATTTCTTCCGGCGTTCCGATCTGTTGCACGAACCCGCGCGACATGACAACTATGCGCGTCGCCATAGTCATCGCTTCGGTCTGGTCGTGCGTTACATATATAGTCGTTGAGCCGATACGGTTGTGCAGCTTGACTATCTCGCTGCGCATGGTGAGTCGAAGCTTTGCGTCAAGGTTAGACAGAGGCTCGTCCATTAAAAACACGGGAACGTTTTTTACGATCGCACGACCCAACGCCACGCGTTGCATTTGTCCGCCGGACAGCTCTTTGGGCAGTTTGTCAAGATACGGTATCAAATCGAGTTTTTCCGCGGTATCGTACACGCGCGTTTTGATCTCGAACGGAGTATACTTGCGATATACGTACTTTTTCCTTCCACTTTCGTCTACGGCGCAAAAATCGTCGTCGAGCGCTATCCCTTCTTCGCTGTTTTTAAGTTCGGCGGTTTGCTTGACGTCCGCGAGCATTTGCCGCAAACGATCGAGTATTTCGGTTTCCTTGGCGACGAGCGTTTCGAGCGAATCCCGCAAATACGGCTTAAATACTTCCGTAAGCAATTTACCCGCTTGGTAAGACGCGTTAAAGACGGTAGCAACCGTCTCGACGCGGTCGCTCGCTTTTCGTTTTTCGCGCAAAACGTTATACATCACTCCGGCGAATTTATTGAACGCAACCGTATCGCATATTTTTTCTATCTCGGAAACCGCAAGAAGATTCTCGTCGACAGCGGGAAGCGGGCATTTTTTGATCGTCAGCGGAAACGCGATATTTTCGTACACCGTCATGTGCGGATACAGCGCATAGCTTTGAAAAACTATCGCCATGCGGCGTTCGCTCGACGGCTTGTAATTGAGGAGCTCGCCGTTCAAATAGATTTCGCCTTCGGTTATGTCTTCCAGCCCCGCGATCATACGAAGCGTGGTGGACTTTCCGCACCCGCTCGGACCGACTATGACGATAAACTCGTTGCGTTTAATGTCGAGATCGAAGTCGTAAACGGCTTTCTCGTTGTTTTGATATACCTTTACGAGATGGTTAAGCGAAATGAACGCTTCGTTGTTTTTATTTTGTATATTTTTCATGGAAACTCCTTACATCTTAATGCCGGACGTCGCCAATCCGTCTATCATTTTGTTTTGAGTAAATATAAAGATGATTATTATCGGAATAAGCGAGAATACGCTCGTTGCCATAGATACGCCGATCTGTCCCCAGCTCGATCCGCCCGTGTATGCGATAGTAAGAGCATAGGTTATAGTACGCCATTTATCCGGTTCTCCCGACAGCAAAAGTTGCGGCCAGACGAGACTGTTCCAAATGCCCGTAAACGAAAACAAAACGATCATCAACGACGTCGACTTTGCGAGCGGGCAAACAATGCGCCGAAAAACGGTAAACATACTCGCGCCGTCCGCTTTCGCGCTTTCAACAATATCCTTGGGGATCGAAAGAAAAAAGCTTCGCATGAGCAGCATATTAAAGATACCCGTACAGCTCGGGAGTATCAACCATAGGTAAATGTAGAAATATCCCGCCATTCCCGACGGCTGTAAAATGTTCTTGAATTGCGAAAAAAGCGCGAACGACGGCGACGTTCCGAGAATTCCGGGCACTGCCATCCATAAAAAGAGAAATTTAATAAGTTTATCCTTGCCCTTAAACTTCAAAAATACGAAAGCGAACGCTGCCGTTAAGTCGAAAATCACCGTAAGCGCTACGCTGACTGCAGACGACCACAGCGAATTGAACATCCATATCGGCAACCTATCCAGCGTACCGTTATTAACAATAAAACCCGAGTAATGCTTTAACGTCCATTGATCCCACGATGACGGGAACAGCGTTTCGGGATGAAGCTGAATATCGAGATCGGACTTGAACGACGTGCCAACCATATATATCAACGGGAACGCGAAAAAACATGTCACTATAAACATCACTATAAACGATACGATCTTTTCCCTGCGTTCCGTGAGCTCCGATTTTGAATGTTTGCCCTTGGGCGGCAAGTATACGCGTTTTTTGCCCGAATCCGCAAAATTATCGAGTGTAGAAGCGATATTATGCACGAGTCGTTCTCCGCTCGCGAGTAAATTTTTTGCGGCAAAATAGTCGCAACAACCTTGAGTGTAGCGGGGCTTCGGGCGGCGCTCGGCGGTAAACTTGCGCTGTATCGCGCCGAATAACATAACGATCAGTCCGAACGCAATCGTGCACGCGCAAAAATATCCCGTCTGTCTGGCATACGTCAGTCCGCCGCTCAAATACTTTTGTATAAACATCATAGGCGACACAAGAATGATCTCGTTGGTCATATCGTTAAGAACGAACGGCTGACCGTACAGTCCGAGCATGCTTGTGAGCGTGGTAAACACGCAAAGCGTAATCGTCGGACGAATATGCGGATAAGTAACCCGCATGAATTTTTGGAATCGTCCGCCGCCGTCCATTTCGCACGCCTCGTAGAGATTTTTCGGAACGTTGCGGAGCGCGCCCATGAATATTACGAATTTGCTCCCGCCGTCCTGCCAAATACAAGCGATCATAATAATGACCCAACGCAACGTATCGCCATGCCACGGCGTTCCCGACAGCCATTTAACTTCCTTTCCGAGCCATGCGTTTATAAGTCCCGTATTATCGCCCGCAAACATATTGCCGAAAACAATACCCACAATGCCTATCGAGATGATGCTCGGCAAGAATATTACAGCGCGCATGATCTTATATCCGGGCGGACGCATATTGATAAAGTATGCCATAAACAGCGGCACTATCAAAAGAATGGGCACGGCTATTATATCGAACACGAACATTGTCGTAAAAGAACTCCAAAACGTCTTGGAAATATCGAGATCGAAGTTGAATAGATTGACGAAGTTTTGAAATCCTATAAACGAGTTTTCTTCGGGCGCATAGGGATTGTACCGCATGAACGAGAACACTATTCCCAAAACAACGGGGACAAGCGTAAACAGCACGAATACAATCAAATACGGACTTGCCATACCGAGCGCAAGCATAGTTTCCCGTCTGCGATATTTCTTGCTTTCCTTGTTTTTGATTACCGAAACGTCTTCCATTTACCTCACCTATTATTTGCCGAGTCGATTGCACACGTTACATGCCGGCAATTTCTATTTGACCGTTATATTTGTCTTGATTACTCTTTATAATATCATCTACGCTCGACGTATTGGCACTGTTGAGCGCCGTTATCACGATCTGTCCCAAATAAGTGCGGAGATCGCCGAAGTGCGGATTTTGCCCGGTGCAGGCAAATTTATTTATATCGGGATAAAACCGCGACACGTAGTTATTTGTAAAGAAGTTTTCGGAATAAGCATCGTCCGACACCACCTTATTGCAAACGCTCAAATGCCCCGTTTCGCCCCACTTTACTTGGACGCTGCTTTTACTCGTAAACCACTTAACAAATTCGCATATAGCGGCTTTTTTGGTTATATCGGTAACCGAACGCGTTATCGCAAAAAAGTGCGCGTCGCCGTAAACGGTAGCGGCATAATCTTTTTCGGGATCTACGGCAAACCATTTGGCTATGCTCGTACCGCCTATACTTTCCGATACCGCGTCGATCTTACCGTCGGTGTATTTATTGGCATACGCTTGCAGTGTGGACCTCATATTCCAGGGCAACGCGACATAGAACAGCGATCTGTCATTCAGAAAATCGTTCAATATATCCTTAACGGAACGATTTGCGGAAGAAATATCGGAAAGATCTTTTACCGCTTGTACCGCCGATTTTATTGCGGCAAGGTTTTCCGCATCGCTCGCCCACGCCGCACGGTAAGAAGATGCGTCGTACAGTTTAACGCCGTTCTGCATGAGCGCAGTGATAAACATGTACGTTTGAAACTGCTCCATAGACGCAGACCAAGCAATAGGAGTATAACCCTTATTTTTGACGGTCTCCGCCATTGCTTTAAGTTCGGCGTGACTGCTCGGCAGATTTTCGTAACCGCAGGCTTTAAGCAGTTTTTTGTTGTAAAGCACCATCATGCTTTGCGCGTCGCACGGAACGGAATACAGCTCGTCTCCGCCGTATTTGGAATAAGTCGATAAGCTTTTGGAATAATCGTCGAGACTCAAAGTTATGCCCGATTCCCGCATTACATCATCATAAGGTTGAAGCATTTTTAAATCGAACAGCTGTTTTTGTCCCGCTTGATGAGACATAATAAAATCGGGCGCGTTGTTATTGTTGGTTATGCGTTTGGCGATATCGGTCTCGAAAGACTCTTCTTTTATTGAATTGGGTATTACCGATATTCTGTCGCGGTATTCGCGGTTAAAATCGCTTATGAGCGATTCCAACACGTCTTTATCCTCGCTGGTCACGACATGCGACAGTCTGATTTCGACATTATCGAATATCACATTGCCGTCGGCGTCCTTTTCGAGCGTGCCCGTTGTAGTCCAGCCGGGATCCGTATTGCCGCCGCAAGCGACGAGCGGAATGCACGCGAAGCACATAATTACGGATAAAATCAAAACAATAATTTTTTTCATATCGATTCTCCTTTATTGTTGTTTTTTCAAATGATATACGAACCCGCCGTTCTTTTTGATCGCGACGGTATATTCGGTGTCTTTTGTCGCGCTTTCGACGGTCTTATCGATCGCAAGTTGATTTTGCGTCGCGTCGTCCGTATCGACGAACTTCGTGACGGAGTAAGCGCCGTCGCCGAGAAACGAACAGTCGAAAGAAAATTCAACGTCGTACGCCGCGATACCGGCTATAAACCACTCGTCGCCGAAGCGCACCGCGGCGCAGAAATAGTCGTCCGGCTCGCCCGAAATGAACACCGTGTCGTCGCGAAGCGCTTTTACGGATTTGAAAAACTCGTTATACGTTTCGTCGGCGTACGTAACGTCGAGATCGGACAGGGACGGAACGCCGCTTTCATAGAGTACGGAAAGCGCCATTTGATGCCCGACGGTCAAGCTACCCAAGTCAAACGGCAGAACCACGGGAGTAAAATCGGTAGGTCCGACCACCGCGCGCGTAAACATGGAATTGACCGTTGTGGCGCTATCTATGCCTTTGGACTCATTGCCTTTTATACCTTCATAGTTAATTACGTTCGGATATATCCTGCGCGCGCCGGTCGGCTTATTGCAACCGTGACAGTTGACCACCATTTTGCGCTTTGCGCACTCTTGGAATATCGTTTCGTACCACTTTATCGTTTGTTTATCTTCGCCCCTGTGCGGGCAGTTCAACGCATTCTGTCCGTCGAAAAAGTCTATCTTTATCCCGTCTATACCGAAGTCCGCCCAATAGTCGAGTCGGGATTTAAGAACATCCTCGTTGCCGTGCGCAAAATCGGTGAGCGAATCGCACCATACCAAAACTTTTATGCCTTTACCGTCCGCATATTGCATAAACTCGCGGAACTTGACGGGATCGAAGTTGTAATTCCAACCCGCGTCGAGGGTGGTGTATTTCCAACCCATATTATGCGCGAGATCCACATACTTCTTTTGCATTTCAAAGTCGTTTTGAGAACTGTTGCCGCCGTTTTTAACCCAATTCCACGCGGATATATCGGCGTCCACCCATTCGTAATCGTATATCGCCTGCTCGGTTTCTGAAAGCTCGCGGTAGTTATCGGGCTTCCAATGTTCGACATCGTCGTAAACCTTTTCCACAAGCTCGCTTTCGACAACCGTCTTCATGTCGCCGACTATACCGACGCGCCAAGGCGACGTGAACGGCGCGCTCACTTCCCCGTCGTAATCGGTAGCCGTGGCGGGGTTATGCACGAATCCGAATTTGCCCGATCCGGCGTTTTGCTCGTTTTCTTCCAAGAAAGACCCGTAAAAACCACTGCCGATAAGTCCGCTTTCGGTAACGAGCGAATATACGTCCGTGCCCTTCGCCTTATAAAGCAACGGCATCGACAGTTTTTCGCCCGCAAGATTGTTGGCGCTACGCCGCACATACGGGTTTTCATAAGCAAACAGTTCGCCTTTTGAGTATATGCTGACATAGCTTTGCGTCCACACGGTAGAGCCGCTCGGTAGCGCAACTTCGGTATTTTCGCTCAAAATATCTATTTTGCCGTCGTCTCCGTCGATTGCGCGTATGTTATAGCGGAAAGCATAACCGTCGTCGTACACGCGCATGACGACGTCGAGATAATACTCGTACGCTTTGAACGTGAGCGTCAGCTCGTTGCAATCGTATTCCACGGTCGCATGTTTGCCCGAGATATTTTCGTATGAGCCTTTCAAGCGTTTTTCACTCGAATCTTCAAACTCCGTCAGACGCAAATCGTCCTGTTTGATAGTAAACCCGAGCCCGCTCGGTTCCACAACGGTAGTTCCGTTCTTTCCTACGGTGTACGAAACAGCGCCGACGGCGTCCGATCTTATGACCACGCTCACGGACCCGTCGGGCGACGTTACCGTCCAATTATATTTGTCCGGCGGTGTTTCGTTCGATCCGCAAGCCGCAAAACATCCGCAAACCGTCGCCGCACACACACATGCAAGCATGATCTTTATCGGTTTTTTCATTGCTTTCTCCTCCTAAACGACCAATCGTCTTATTATCATGTAACGCAGTTTGTCTATCACATACGATGCGTTAGTGTTGTCGGGTTCTTGCAGGAACGGCTTGAAAAATGCCAGCGCCGCATCCGAATTGACTATCGCTTTACCGCCCAAACTGCCGTAAAACGTAGTGAAATTTTCCGGATCCACGGTACTTCTCACAAACTCCGACATAGCGGCAATATATCCGTTTTCGTTATTCAAAAACTCCTTGCTCTCCGCTGCGGAACGTCGCAACGGATAATATCCCTTTTCGACGAACCGCCAAGAGTTTTTGCTTACGTAGTCGGCAAACACCGCGCACGCCGCAAGCTCCGTATTATCCACCGACGCCGCCTTGTAGCACGACAAGCCCATAGTATGCACCGGAGTAAGATCTTTGCACTCGGGATCGTCGGAATACAGACCCGCGAGCGGCAGTACGCCTATATCGTCGGCGTTAACGAGCGACATGGACGAGCAAGCCCAATTTACTATGCCCATAAACGCTTCTTTATTCCGCACCCGCGATATCACGGTAGCGCCGTCTTGATCGGCTACGGTGTGGAGCACTTCGCCGTGTATCGAACCGCCTGCGCCGAAATAATCGTACATGACTTCGAGCGCGTCCACCGCTTGTTCAAATTTATCGTCCTGCGTCCAATCGGTGTAATACGCACCGTTGTCGTAGTCGTAATACGGCAAGCCGTTCTGCAAAAACGGAGCTGCGCTCGGCATTTCCGCGTATGTCCATCCGCCGTCGCTCACTATCGTCCTGAACGATATATCCGAACGCTCGCCGTCATACACTTTTTTGAGTAGCTCCGAAAATTGAGTGCGTGCGGCGGGAAGCTCGGCGTTGCCGTTATACTTTGTCATCAATTCTTTATTATAGATCAAATACGGCGCGGAAGCAAACAACGGTATCGAACACAGCTTGCCGTCTACATAACTGTCGCGCGAACCGCCCTCATACCACAGCAAAGGCGAAAAGTCCAATCCCGCCAATGCGTAAATATCGGACATGGAATAGTAGCTGTTATTGCTTGTGTTCCTGCCCGGGGTCTGTTGAAACCGCAGAGAAAAGGCGTCCTGATTGAATAGGCTGTTTGTGAGATTGACCGAGATTTTTCCGGCATATTCTTTGTTGAATTGATCCGTGATATCTTCTATTACGCTCTTGGTGTAAAAATCGATACTGCGCCAAACATTGATGTTAACGTTTTCGAATACCGGTGTGCCGTTCGCGTTGCGCGGAACGGAATCATCGTACTTATAACCCGCGTAAAGCGTGGTAGGCTTTGTTACGGCGTCGCTTTCGAACACCCATTCGTCGGTGCAGTCTGCGTCTTTGTACCAACCGGTAAACTTATGTCCCAATCGTTCGGGTGCGGGCGCCGCCGATCTGTCTAAACGCTTGCCGTTTCCAGCTTCCGCATAAACGCTGACCCCTCCCGCATAATTCGAATCAAACACCACGCGGTGCGTATCGATCGATTTGGACCAATACGCATAAAGCTGCACGTCGCCCTCCACTTTCGCGGAAAAATCGTATGCTTCGGTGCAATTCGCGTCGGTATACCACCCCTCGATCGACCACCCTTCTCTGTACGGTTGCCATTCCACTGCGGTTGCGCCTTTTAAAACGCTTACCGTCCTGACGTCGGCGCCGTCGTAATTGAGATCATACTTTACGCTATATGCATGCTTATCCGACGAACATGCAACGAGTCCTATCGCGCCTGCCGCCATGACGGTTGCCAAAGCCGAACAAAGTATTTTTTTGACTTTTTTATTCATCTTTGTCTCCTTTATTCGTTAATCGCCGGACACAATGGGTACCGACCAGCGAATATTAGTGAATTTACCGGCGATGCCCACGTTCTGCATTAAGAACGATATGGGATTTGCGCACTCAAACGTCGCGGTTGCGATTTTA
>JAFPBM010000033.1 GCA_017424125.1 Clostridia bacterium
CTTAAGTGATTTGAAATCTTTGATATCCGATAGTTCATATCCCGCTTTTTTCAGCAAATTTTTGTTTGCAATAAGACCAAAACCCTCGTAAACGTAGGCAACACCGTAAACCTTGCCGTCTTCCATAACGGCAAAATCGTCACTGGTTAATTGCTTGTATACATCGGTGTCTTTCAGGTCTTCACAGTAATCGCGCCACGCGTCAAGCGCCGTCGTACCGCTTATTTGAAAAATTGTCGGTGCGTCGGATTTATCAATGGCGGCGGTAAGTGTTTCTTCATATTTGCCTTGTGCGGCGGTTACAACCGATACCTTTTGTCCCGTTTTTTCTTCATAAACTTTAGCAAGCGATTGCCAGGCGGCGTCTTGTTCGGGTTTGAAATTAAGGTAATAAACCCTGCCGTTTTCGGCGCTCTTTTCTCCGCAACCTACAAAGACGGTTGACATTAATAAAATGCTCATTAAAATACATAATACTTTTTTCATAAAGCATCCTCCTTTTTCTACATATTATGTTTCTTCTTGTCCGCTTTATGCAAAAAAAGGCAAAAAGAAAAACCCAAGCAAAAACTTGGGTTTTAATATTTTACATTATTTTATGTTTTCAGGATAAACACCTTTTGCAACAAGGTCTGCAAGTGCGGCTTTAACCGCGTCTTTGTCTTCTTGGTAGGTTACGCCAAACCATTTATCGTCGGTATCAAGTACCGTAACGGTAACTTCGTTTTTCTTCAACATATCGTCAACGATAATGGGCAAAAGATATTCGGTTTTAACGTCATCCTTGTCGAGAGAGGACAAAAACTCAACAAATCCTTTTTCAAGGTAATCGAAGAAATCGGGTGTAATGCCCCACATATTCATAGAGCAAAGTGTTTCGCCGCTTATAAAGCGGTAGTTGCCGTCCTCGTTTATAGCGGGCTTGCCGTCAACCTTTTCAATGTTCTTTGTTTCGTTAACCTTGGAAAGCAATCCGTTTTCGTCGGTTTCGCAAAGTCCGCGTGTTACACCGCCGTTTTCAGAGAGCGTGTTTTTAAGTTTAAAACCTGCCATGCAGAAATCAAACTCGGTTTTTTTATCTCTCTCGGTGTGTAGAAAATCGTAAATCTTTTTGAACGCCTCTTTGCCGTAATAATCGTCGGCGTTGATAACAATAAACGGCTCGTTTACAATACCCTTGCAGGCAAGTACAGCCTGACCTGTGCCCCAGGGTTTTGTGCGTTCGCCTTTTTCGAATCCGGCGGGAAGATTATCAAGTTCTTGGAACGCATACTCAACCTCTACAAAACGGGAGATACGGTCGCCAATAACCTCGCGGAAATAGTCTTCCATCTCTTTGCGGATAATAAATACAACCTTGTTAAATCCGGCTTCCATCGCATCGTGTATGGAATAATCCATAATAAGTTCGCCCGAGGGACCAAGCGGCTCCAACTGTTTAATTCCTTTGCCAAAACGGCTGCCAATGCCCGCCGCCATAATTACCAAACTTGTTTTCATAAAAATCCTCCTAACAGGGTATAAGTACATATTAAGTATATCACACAATGTTAAAAAAGGCAATAGAAAACCCAACCTGTTGCGGTTGGGTTTTTATATTATTGTTTATCCAAGTAATCTGCAAAAGCGAAAAGGAAGTTTGCGGTGCCGAACATACAGTTAATCCAAAGGTCGCCGCCTGTTTCCTTGTAATCAGACGTAATCCAGTGGGTAGGAATAAGACCGTTTTCTTCATTTTGCGCTCTTGTAATAGAATCGGCAAGGGCCTTGGCTTTTGCAAGGTATAACGGTTTTTTGGTGATGCTGTGCATCGCTTTGAACGAGTTCATTATACTTGCGGTGCTCGAATCAATCGGTACGTACCAATTATACTGTTCAAGACCTGCGGGCAGATGCCAGATGGAAGCGTCATAATTTTGGGTTGTGTACTTCATCGGGTCAGACCAAACAACAAACTGGTCTTCAACGTAGCGCATAAGTTCTTCGGCGGTGGCAATTTCCTTTTCATCATCGCTGCGATTTTGCGCAATATCGCGGATGATAGCACTCGCCGAGAAGTGCGTCATATTGGAGTACTGAACCGAAACGGGTGCGTCCTCAAACTGACCTTCCCAGTGGAAAGATTTTAAGCAATTGCCGCGCAAATAGTTTATAGCATTATCGGCAAGAGTTTTCCACTTTTCTTCGCCCGTTACGGAATAGACTTTATAAAGGAAATCACAAATTGTGTGGGGAACACAGTATGCTGTTGAAGTGGGTTCGCCTGTTTCGGTCGAAACGAGTTGCCACCAAGTGCCGTTCTCGCAGACGTTATTGAGATAATAGTTCGCAATCTTCATTGCGGCGTCGAAATACTTTTTGTCGCCCACTTCTTCATACAAAGCAAGGTAAGCGTTACCCGCATTAGAGGGGTATAAAAGCATATTTTCTTTTTCGCGTTTTTTTGCGTCGGCAGATATCCCTGCGTAAAAATCGGTTCTCTTTTCGGGGTTGTGGTATGTGGGGGGGAGTCCCTCAAGGGGCGAACCTTCAGGCTCTGAAACCTTGATTAAATAGTTAGCCGCATTTATGGCAATGTTTAAAGCGGCTTCTTTATTTTCGGGGGAAAGTTTTGCATAGTTTAACATGCTTCTGACAACGGCAGAATTCATTTTCGCTATGTAAAGATAAAGTTCATATCCTGACGGAACAGCGTCCTTATCCGCCCAAAGTTGTATAATCGGCAGAGAAAAACCGTATTCATAGGCGCGTTTCGCACAGGTGCGGTAATCACAAGCGGCGGCAGGATAATCGGCTGTGAAAGGTGCCGCTTTATAGAATGTACGTGCGCCGACTGTGGCAATCTTTTCGCCGTTTTTATCTAAAGCGTATACGAAAAGTTGTACCTGACCGACCGCAATGTCGTTCCAAATAGGAGTCAAAAGTTCGGTTGTGGTGGTAGCGCGAAACTCGTGTGTTTTACCCTCTGCATCGGTTGCAGCGTATAAATAATCGTTACAAGCAAGAATGGGTGTAAAATCAAAAGACGGGCAGAACATAAAGCGTGTTGCGCGTACGTTCCAAAACGGGTTGCCGCCAAGACCGCCTCTGCGAACGGCATTATCGGGATTTGCATATTCTTCTTTTGCAAGAAGGGCAAGGTTGTTTTTATCCATCATAATTCCTCCGAAAATGATTTTCTAAAATTATAACATGCAACCACGCAATAATCAATTTAATTTATCCATATGTTTATTGAAAAAAGTTAGATTTTAAATAAAAACCCGCAGAATGTGTTTTTACATTCCGCGGGTTTTTGATTAAAATTCGCTATCAAATTGGTCCTTTTTATCAACGAAACAGAATTTAATTGCCGTTCTGTTGCTGCAGTCTGGGTCTAAGAAAATAAGTTGTCCATTTTCGCGCTTTTGGCTGCGTGGACTCGGGTAACAGTTGCCGGGTTCAATTCCCAAAACGTAATCACGTCTGCCCATCTGTTTCCATTCGGTAAGGCAGGGAAGTTCATCCTTTTTGTACTTGAATACGACGCCAACCTCTGCCTCGTTACTCCAAAGACCTGTGTGAACAAGTCCGTCCTTCGCATTTTCTTCGGGGTCAAACAAATAACAGCGTTCTTGATATCCTTGACGGGGTGGTGTAAATTCAAGCGCTGTGTCAATATTGTTTTTTGCAAGTTCCTGATTTGCCCAAATTTTTGAATATGGTACACGGAATTCGCTTGTCTCCGTGAGTAGCGGATAACCCATATTGCAGTGGTAAAGCAGATAGAAGTGCTGCGGGAATTCACCCACGTTTGTTACGGTATCGTCAACCGTAAATGAGTTTTCTTTATAAGAAACTATATACGTGCGCTCTAAAAGGAAGCATCTGCCGAAAATTCTCGTATCGCGAATAACGAGTTTAATTTTAAGTTCGTCATCGTTTTCTTCGGTAGACAAAAGTTCTGCGGGGGTGTTGCCTATGGTGCCGTGAAGCGGCAAATCCTCGCCGTTGTCCTCGCAAGGACCGCCAACGTTTTCGAAACCGCAGGTTGTGAAAAATCCTGCGCTGAAGGATTTAAGGAAACCAAGTCCAACGCGGTCGTAATGCGCGGATGATACGTGTCCGCAAGGGGAGAGGTATCCCATGTTTTTGCCGTTGTAGATAACGCGCGTCATATCGCCGCAGCGGTCAAGAGAAATCCAAAGTTCAAGTCCTTTACCGTTGCGAACGCACAAAAACTCCATTCCGTCGCCTTTGCCGCCTTGTAATTTATAGCGTTCGGCGCCGCGCGTCTGCAGTGGATGTCCTACGTAATATTTCATTATAAATCGCCTCTAAAGTCATGTCCGCCATCTGTCCAAATGGCATAATTGTTTTCAAAATAAACTTTAAAATGTCCCGCACCTTCGGGAATTTTACGAACAATTTTACCCGTTTTCTTTTCTTCTTCTGAAAGTTCCAAAATGGAGTGGAGAGAATAGGTTTCGGCTTCACGGAAATCCATATAAAGAATCTCGCTTTTCTTGTCGCAAGAATCGGCGTTTACCGTTATATACCCGTTTTTAACGCTGTAAGTGATTTTGGGTTTGCAAACACAAAATTCCACAGAGTATTCACCATTTAATGTGGCTTTGTAGTAGCCTTTAGGTAATTTTAGTGTAAAATTCTTCTCACCGATACAAGAAAGTGTATCAAAATTCTCGCCGTCGCGTGTAATAATTACCTCGTTTTCGCCCTCTGTGAAGACCGAAAGAACGATATCGTCGAAATAAAGATAATTCATTTTATTGCCAAAGTCAACCGCGATTTTAGGCGACTTCTTTTCCTCACAATCGGAAAAGAGTTTACGTTCGGTTTCCTCGTCGTTTTTAACGCTGTCTATGTATTTGTAACGCATAAGCGCGTAAAGACCGAAACGCGTAAAATAATCTTCTAAATTAAAACGTCTGCGCACGGCA
>JAFPBM010000034.1 GCA_017424125.1 Clostridia bacterium
AATTCGTTAAGAATATTATATTCTTGGAAAATGAAGCCGATAAACGTATTTCTATAACTGTCGAAATCACTTTGTGTGAAATCTTTACTGCTTCTTCCCTTTACCAAAATCTCGCCGTCTGTCGGTGAATCCAAACCGCCGCAGACGTTAAGAAGGGTTGATTTACCGCTGCCCGATTTGCCAAGCAAGAAAACCATTCCCGTTTCCGAAAAACGCAGTGACACACCGTCAAGCGCATTGACATCGGCGCCTTTTTTGGTTTTGTAAACTTTTCTTAAATCCTTAACTTGTAACATATGGTACCCCCCATAGATTTATTCACCTTAATTGTAACATAAAGGGCTGTTTTTTACAACAAAAAAGAGTGTCCGTGCGGACACTCTTTTATTATTTAGATAGCATTTGTTTATCACTTACAAATGCGCTTCCGCTTCCCTTTTCAAAGAGGGCAAGCAGTTGTTCTATTGTGAGTTTTTTCTTTTCTTCGCCCGAAACATCTACAACGACGTTACCTTCGTGCATCATAATAAGGCGGTTGCCGTAGCAAATCGCATCGTGCATATTATGGGTAATCATAAGTGTTGTAAGTTTGTTTTCGGTTACGATTTTATCGGTAAGGCTCAAAACCTTACTTGCGGTTTTGGGGTCAAGTGCGGCTGTATGCTCATCAAGCAGTAAAAGTTTCGGGCGTTTTAAGGTTGCCATTAAAAGCGTAAGCGCCTGTCTTTGACCGCCCGAAAGAAGACCGACTTTAGTGGAAAGGCGGTTTTCAAGCCCTAAATCAAGTTGTGACAGAAGTGTTTTATACTCTTCACGGTTTTTGCGGGTACAACCCCATTTAAGTTTGCGCTTTTTACCTCTACGCGCGGCAATAGCAAGGTTTTCCGCAATTTCCATATCGGGTGCGGTACCTTTTAGTGGGTCTTGGAAGACGCGGCCCAAAAACTTTGCGCGTTTATGTTCGGGCATAGCCGTTATATCTATACCGTCGAGTTCAATTTTACCGCCGTCGAGTTTCCAGACACCCGCTATTGCGTTAAGCATTGTGCTTTTACCCGCGCCGTTACCGCCGATTACGGTTACAAAATCGCCGTCTTCAAGAGTTAAATCAAGTCCGCAGAGAGCCGTTTTTGCGTTTACCGTGCCCGCGTTAAAGGTCTTTTGCAGATTGGTGATTTTAAGCATTCTCGCCACCTCCTGCTGCCTTTATCTTTTTAGATGCAAAGTATTCGCTTTTTATATACGGCACTGCCAAGAATATGGCAACGATGATTGCCGAAAGCATTTTAAGGAAATCGGTCTTAAGTCCTAAAAGAATTACAAAGTTATAAACTATGTAATAGATAATTCCGCCACCCACAACACCGATTAGGCTTACAACGAAGTTGGGTTTAATCTTAAGCGAAACCGAAAGACCGATAAATATTGCGGCAAGTCCGATAACGATTGCGCCGCGTCCGTCGTTTATGTTTGCAGAACCTTTATACTGTGCAAGCAGTGAGCCCGCAAGCGCTACTATGCCGTTTGAAAGTGCAAGACCTATTACCTTATTGAGTTTAACGTTTATGCCTTGTGCGCGGCTCATATCGGGATTATCACCCGTTGATTTGAGCGTTAATCCCACCTCTGTATAGAAGAAAAGCCACAGTCCCACAATAACAAAAGCGATAATAGCCACCATTACAACGATTGCAAGAGGATTATCACTCATATTAAGGAGAAGTTTGCTTGTGCGCGGGTCGATTGTTGCAAGACTCTTTCCGCCCAAAATCGTAAGGTTGACGGAATATAAAATAAGTTGCGTCAAAATACCTGCAAGTATTGAGGGGATACCGAGTGCAGTATGCAAAAGCCCCGTAAGCACGCCGGTAAGCATACCCGCCAAAAAAGCCACCAACACAGCAACTATAGCGGGGCAACCGCCTGCCATAAGCACAGCGCAAACACAAGCGCCGGTACAAATTGAGCCGTCTACCGTTAAATCGGCAATATCCAAAATTTTATACGATATATACACGCCGATTGCCATAAGGCCCCAAATGAGTCCTTCGGCTACGGCTCCCGGTAATGCATTTAAAAAAGC
>JAFPBM010000035.1 GCA_017424125.1 Clostridia bacterium
AGCCGCAAACATTTCGGTAATCGTTGCAATCAACAAAATGGATAAACCTGAGGCTAACCCCGACCGCGTATTACAGCAACTCACAGAACATTCTATCGTTCCTGAAGAGTGGGGCGGCGACACAATCTGTGTTCCTGTATCGGCAAAAACGGGCGACGGCATTGATAATCTTCTTGAAAACGTTCTGCTCGTTGCAGAAATGCTTGAACTCAAGGCAAACCCCAACCGTCGCGCAAAGGGTGTTGTTATCGAAGCGCGTCTTGATAAGGGCCGTGGTCCTGTTGCAACACTTCTTGTTCAGACGGGTACCCTCCACACAGGTGATATTATCGTTGCGGGAACGTCGGTTGGACGTGTCCGCGTAATGACAAACGAAAACGGAATTGAACTTTCCGAAGCAGGCCCCTCTGTACCTGTTGAGATTACAGGTCTTGCCGAAACACCCGATGCGGGTGACGGATTTGACGCCGTTTCGGATGAGCGTTTGGCTCGTCAACTTGTTGAACAGCGCAAACAGAAGATTAAGGATGAAGAGTTTTCACAGGCTCAAAAAGTTACGCTTGATAACCTCTTTAATCAGTTAAGCGAAGGCGAACTTAAAGAACTCAACATCATTGTCAAGGCCGACGTACAAGGCTCTGTCGAGGCTGTTAAAACCAGTCTTGAAAAACTTTCTAACGAAGAGGTACGCGTTCGCGTAATTCACGGCGGCGTTGGTGCAATCAGCGAAACCGACGTTATGCTTGCGGGCACTTCGGGCGCGATTATTGTCGGATTTAACGTTCGTCCCGACCCCGTTGCCAAAGCAAATGCAGAACGTGACGGCGTAGACGTTCGTACCTACCGCATAATTTACGATTGTATAGAGGAAATTGAAGCGGCTATGAAGGGTATGCTTGCCCCCAAATACCGCGAGGCAGAAATGGGTACCGCAGAGGTACGCGACACATACAAGATTTCCAACGTCGGCACAATTGCCGGTTGCTATATCACAGACGGCAAAATCACAAGAAACTGTCTTATCCGCGTTGTGCGTGACGGTATTGTTATCGCCGAGGATAAGATGGCATCTCTCCGCCGTTTCAAGGACGACGTAAAAGAGGTTGCACAAGGTTATGAATGTGGTATCGGCCTTGAAAAATTCTCTGACGTTAAGACGGGCGACGTTTTCGAGGCGTATATTATGGAGGAGTATAGAGATTAATGGCAGGATATAAAATTGACAGAATAACGTCAGACATCAGAATTGCCCTGTCAGAACTGTTCCGTGACCTTAAAGACCCACGTATCAGCAGCCTTTTAAGCATTGTAAAAATAAATGTTTCGGGCGACCTTTCCTATGCTACCGTTTACGTAAGTGCGATAGAAGGAAAGGAAGCCACCATACAGTCGGTTAAAGGACTTAAAAATGCAAGTGGCTATCTGCGAAGAGAACTCGGAAGCAGACTTTCTCTTCGCAAGGTGCCTGAACTCAGATTTGTGGCGGACGATTCAATTGAAAAGAGCGCACAAATTTCCCGCATTATAGATTCCTTCCCCGAAACCGAGGATGGGGGCGAAACGGATGTTTAGGTCGCAACGGTGCAATCTGAAATCGGCCTGTGATTTTCTAAAAAATCACGATAATTATCTGATATTAACACACGCGATGCCTGACGGCGATACGCTTGGTTCGTCATACGCACTTTGCAGTGCGCTTATAAAGATGGGTAAGAATGCGCGTGTTATTTGTGCGGACAAGTTACCCGCACAGTACGATTTCTTTACAAAGCGTGTGGATTTTCCAGAGTTTACACCTGAAACTATAATTTCCGTCGACGTTGCCGACGTAAAACTTTTAGGCGGTTTGCGTGCAGAGTATGAGGATAAAATTGTCTTTGCAATCGACCACCACGCCTCCCATCGTGATTTTGCCGAAAATCTCTTTTTAGACGGAACGGCAGCCGCGGCGGCGGAGTGTGTTTACGACATAATACGTGAACTCGGCGTACAGTTTGACGAAGTTATAGCGGCGGCGCTTTATACGGGCATTGCAACCGATACGGGTTGTTTCAAATTTTCAAACACAAGCCCCAAAACCCACGTTATAGCGGCAGAACTTATGGTTTACGGCATAGAAGAGTCCGAAATCAACCGCATAATGTTTGATACCAAAACCAAAGGCCGTATGGCAATAGAAAAAGCGGCGATGAGGTCTATGGAGTTTTGCTTTAACGACAGGTGCGCCATAATGCCGATAACCACAAAAATGTTAAGGGACAGTGGTTGTACCAATACGGATTTGGATGGAATAACCGCCATACCGCGTTCTGTCGAGGGTGTGCTTGTCGGTGTTACGTTGCGTCAACGTGGTGCTAAAGACTGGAAAGTGTCAATGCGTTCATATCCGCCTGTTGACGTTTCGGCTATCTGCGCCGAGATGAACGGGGGCGGACATATGTGCGCCGCAGGATGCGAGGTTACAGGTACGCTCAGACAGGCAAAAAAAGAAATTCTCAAACACGTTAAAAAAGCGTTGGAGGAAATCTCGTGCAAGGATTAATACTTGTAAACAAACCAAAGGGGATAACCTCTTTTGCGGCTGTGGCAAGGGTAAGACGACTCGCCGGTATAAAGCGCGTCGGACATACAGGCACCCTTGACCCGTTGGCAGAGGGGGTTTTGCCCATCTTAATAGGCAGGGCAACCTCGCTTTGCTCTTACATAACCGAAACCGAAAAAAGTTACACAGCGCGCGTAAGACTCGGTATAACAACCGATACGGAGGATATAACGGGCAATGTGCTTACAGAGAAAGCCGTCCACGTAACAGATGCACAACTTTTGGCTGCAGCCGAGAGTTTTTTGGGCGAATGTGAGCAAATACCGCCAATGTTTTCTGCCATTAAAGTAGACGGAAAACGCCTTTATTCTCTCGCGCGTAAAGGCGAGGAAATAGAGCGCACACCGCGTAAAATATTTATAAAAAGTATAACGGTGCGCGATTTTGACGGAAAAGAATTTTATCTTGACGTCACTTGCGGAAAGGGCACGTATATTCGCTCACTTTGCCGTGATATCGGCGAAAAGTTGGGTTGCGGTGCTACGCTCACAGAACTTATCCGCACACAAACGGCGGTATTTTCTATTGAAAACTGTGTGCCGCTTGACGATTTAACCGAAGAAAATATAAACACCTTTATTCTGCCAACCGATAAAGCGGTTGAAAGTATGCCGCAACTTAACGTCACCGAAAAACAAGCGGTGCGTTTTTCAAACGGCGGTATGCTTGACGTTACAAGGACAGGACTCAAAAACGCTACAGACGATATGCTTTTGCGCGTAAAATACAATGGTGTTTTGCTTGGTATCGGACGTGTTGAAGAGGGCAGCATAAAGGTAGCGTGTGTATTAAATAATAAAGACGGAAGTGATTAAAATGACCGATACAGCGTTGGTGCTCGGCACCTTTGACGGATTGCATACAGCACATAAAAAGGTGCTCTCTGCCGCAAATGGTGCAAAAAAACGCGTTGCGGTCATTTTTTCTTTGCCGCCATCAATGGTAATATCGGGCAGGACGGAACTTTTGCAGACGGTAGAAGAAAAAATAGAAATGTTTAAGTCTTTTGGGTTTACGGTTGAAACGCTTGATTTCAACAAGGTACGTTCCCTGACGGCAGAGGAATTTTTGCAGTCGCTTTTAGAGAAATATAACCCTAAAACGATTTGTTGCGGATATAACTATCATTTTGGTTTCGGCGGCAAAGGCAACACTGAGTTGTTATCGGGTTTTTGTAAGGAAAACGGAATAACCCTCTCGGTCACTCCCGCCGTAGAAATGTTAGGGGATAGGGTGTCTTCAAGCCGAATAAGAGCGCTTATAAGGGATGGCGACGTAGAAACGGCAAACAAACTTTTATCCCGTCCGTTTGCAATAAAAGGTACGGTAACACACGGTGACAGCCGTGGCAGAACTCTCGGCTACCCGACAATCAATTTTCCGTACCCTGCAGATATTTGTGAACTAAAACACGGTGTTTACGCAACACGCGTTAATATAAACGGCGCAGAATACAGCGCTGTTACGTATGTTGGAAAACGCCCAACCTATAAACTTGAAAACACAATTCTTGAAACCAATATAATAGGTTTTGAGGGTGATTTGTACGAAAAAGAACTAACAGTACACTTTTTGCAATATATTAGGGGCGAAAAGACCTTTTCATCAACAGAAGAACTTAAAAACCAAATAAATGCAGATATAATATCGGCACAAAACAAATAAAAACAAACAAAAACAAAAATAACTATTGCAAAAATCGCCAAAGTGTGTTAAAATTATAACAGTTAAACTTTTCCATTTGGTGATGCTATGAAAAACAGCAATATTGTTGAACTTTTTCAACCTGCACATACGCTCATAGGTAACGGCAGTATAGGTGAAATTCCGCGTTTTATGGGCTCGGTAGGCGTCAAGCGTGCACTTGTCGTAACCGATGAGGGCCTTGTAAAACTCGGCACTGTAAAACTCGTTACCGACGTGCTTGATAATAATAACGTGCCCTACGTTGTCTATGATAAAGTAGAGCCGAATCCAAGTGTCCGCATTGTAAACGAAGCCTATAAGGCATATAAAGATAGCGGCGCAGATTTTCTTGTTGCCATTGGCGGCGGCTCACCGATTGACGTTGCCAAGGCGGTCAGTGTCCTTGCCACCAACGGAGGCGATATAAGAGATTACGAGGGTGTTGCAAAATCGCAGAAACCCGGCGCACCGATTGTCGCAATCAACACCACCGCGGGCACAGGTTCAGAGGTTACGCGCGCCTACGTTGTAACCGACGAAGAAAAGAAAATCAAAATGGTTATGGTGGATAACAACTGCATGGCATATCTCGCTATCGACGACCCGAGTTTGATGGTTGGCATGCCACCCGCGCTTACAGCCGCAACAGGAATGGACGCGCTTACCCACGCGGTTGAAGCCTTTCTCTCAAACGCACATACACCGTTTAGTGACGGCGCCGCAATTGAGGCTATTCGCCTTGTCAGCAAATCGCTTAAACGTGCCACACATTTTGGCCGCGACATTCAGGCAAGAACCGATATGTGCTGGGCGGAATACTTAGCGGGACTTGCATTTTCAAACAGCGGTCTCGGACTTGTCCACGCAATAGCACACCAGTTAGGCGGTTTTTACCATACCCCACACGGCGTTGCAAACGCAATACTGTTACCTTTTGTAATGGAATATAACGCGCCCTACCGCACAAAACGCGTTGCGCGTATCGGTCAAGCGTGGTTTGATGCCGAAACCGAGGGCGTCAGCGACGATGAATCTGCAAAATTGGCAATTGAAAAAATCCGCACCCTATCGCGTGAAATCGGCATACCTTACCTTTGTGATACACCTTTTGATATGAAGGATATCCCCATACTTGCCGAAAACGCGTTAAAGGACGCCTGTGCTGCCAACAACTACGTTACGGCAACCAAACAGGATATTGAAGACATTTTAATGAACGCCTACGTTGCGGGAGTTGTAGAAAAAGTCAAATCCGCAATAGAGGAAGAGAATAAATAACAAAAAGCCGTGTAACCACGGCTTTTTTCTTTAATACCCTTGATGCGTTGGGATTAATATGCTATAATATATACAAATCAAAAACGGGGGAATTATAAATGAAAAAGAATGTAAAAAAATTAGCACTCGCTTTGATAGTAGTATTATTCGCTTTGGTTTTTGTCACCAACTGTTTTACCATTGTTGATGCAGGTCATACAGGCGTTGTCGTAACCTTGGGTAAAGTTAACGAGGGCGTGTTGCAAGAGGGTATGCATTTCAAAGTGCCCTTTGTTCAAAAGGTTGTTAAAATTGATAACCGCATTGTAAAACTTGAGGTTGATACCGAAGCGTTTTCAAAAGACCTTCAGACCGTTGCAACCACACTTGCTATAAACTACCGCGTTGACACTTCAAAATCTTACAGCATCTATAAAAACATAGGCGCAAATTATGAAGAGGTTTTGGTTGCTCCCGCAGTAAACGAGGTACTTAAGGCAATCACCGCGCAGTACACGGCTGAAGAAAGCGTAACAAACAGAACACTCGTGTCCGACGGACTTATAAAAGGCCTTAACGAGAAACTTAATAATATAGGTCTTTACATAACCGACGTTAATATTATCAACTTCGATTTTTCCGAAGCATTTATAACGGCGATTGAAGAGAAACAGGTGGCACAACAGAAACTTCTTAAAGCCGAAACCGAAAAACAAACCGCAATTACAAACGCCGAGGCAGAGGCTGAGACCACCCGCATCAAAGCACAGGCAGAAGCCGATGCTAACAACAAAATAAAGGCATCGTTAAGTGAAGAGGTTATCCGTTCTAAATTCTATGAAAAGTGGGATGGCAAACTTCCGCAGGCAATGGGAAGCGAGTCGATTATAACAAACATCGACGGTGCCGCTAAAACAGAATAAAAAACAAAAAAGCCGTGTTTTCACGGCTTTTTTTATTTTACATATCCGCCAATTTAAGCACGTTTTCTCCGTCAATCAAAATCTCGTTAAGCAGGGAAGAGTGCATTTGTTTAAGCGGTTTGTGCGGACTCTTAATTTTAAGGTTGGTCGACTCTGCCAAAATGAAACCGCTTTTCTTCTCAACGGTAACAGCGGGCGCGTTTTCGCCAACCGATAAAACCGATACAACCGCCATACTGTCAAGCACCGAAAAGTCAATTTCCTTTTCCTCGCCGCTGTAAAGCACCAAGGAAATTAACATTTCGTTATCCTTGATTTCGGTTTCAATATACGGTGTACCGCCTGTTATTTCGGCAAAGGGGAATAAAATTTCAACCTGTGTACCCAAAACATTAAGTCGGTAGCCGTTTTGTGTTTTCTCGGTTGTTATTTTTTGAATAACGCCGTCGGTGTTCGCTTTAATTTGATATAAAACGCGCAAATCTTTTGCCATAAACTTGCCGTCGATAACAGGGTCGAGCGTTGGGTGGGTTTTGCCCCAATCGGTATGAAAATTGGTAACCGAAAGCGCGGTGCCTCCCTTTTGTGCCGTAACGCTGAAGCCAGAAGAAAAATCATATCCGTCAAGATATGCGCGCAAACGGATATACACCTTTTCTTCTTTGTTACCGATATAAGACACAACGTTACAACGCTGATTCCAACAGTCGCTCATACTGTTGCTTCCAAGTGCAAAATTAGGTCTTATACACTGTGTATCAACCTGCGGCCAATAAAATTTCGGATAAATTGCTCCGGGCGTTACAATACGTCTGAAATCTTTATTTTTATTCTTTTCCAAGAACAGCGGTAATTCTTCTTGAGGGCATTTCGTATCATAAACTGCGCTGAGCAAAGATGCTTGATTGGACTCGGTGATGCCGAGTTCTGCCGATACGGCATTTTGAATGGTAGAGCACTGAACGCTTGTCAAAAATTCCGTGTACTGACGCAGGTGCGGCCCGCAAATTTCACCAAGTTCAAAGTGGTAGTGTTCGCCAAGCATATTCCATAAAATATGGTTTAACACGGTGACTTTTTCTATAACATCTGCGTCGTCAATATGGCGCAGTATAAGCGAATATATGTCTGCCGCCAACAAACTGTAGGTGGGGGAGTTATACTCTTCGTAAGTGCCCGCTTTCATAATATGAAAATAAAGTTTCTCTAATTTGTGTTTTCCGTAATCCAAAAGTTTGCTATCGCCTAAAAGAATTCCGCAAAGAATAGTACAGTAAATCCCCATAACGGTCGGGTTGGTGTAATCAACCGCAAGATTGCGCCTTTTTATTGCATAACACGCTAAAGAACAGGCTTTTTCCACAGCCGTTTTAAGTTCTGCATCGAGTTTGTCGCTATGTTCTTTTAATATATAAAGCATCGGATACGCGTTAAAATCTGCATAGTTCCAGTCGGGCATAACCATTTCTTCTAAACTTTCTTCCAAGTATACAGACCAGAGTCCCGAAAGTTCACCCGTCGTGCGCTGTAAAGCAATAACGTTTTTCAGCATTGCTTTAGCATCATCATAATACTTTTCGTATCCGCAAGAGAAGATTGCCGCCGCCAACTTTGTAGAGATATTGATAAAATGCAACTCGCCCGGTTTTAAGCGCGAATGATAGTTGGGCGTGTTAAATTCCCTTATAAGTCCTGTTTCACGATTGAAATTTTTCATTTTCTCATCAACAATTTGTCTGACGGATTTAATTATTGCTTCGTTTGCCATAGCACTCACTCCTTATAGAAGTTATAGCATTGAATTATACGTATGTCAATCTATTTAATGGTTTGTTTGGATATTTCAATAAATTCGCTCATTGCATGGGATAAAAAACGTGTTTTCTTTTTGGCAATATAGAGTGTTCGTGTTTCGCTTTCCTCTAAATCATACAGAACAATATTATCGGGAACGGGATTAAATTTGAAAACCGTATCGGTCAAAAAACAAACCCCCGAACCGAGTTTTGTAAGATTATAAGCCGTGCTTAACTGGTCAAGTTTATATATTACGTTAGGCGCAATATCCGCTTTCTTGAAAATCTGCATTGCGTGTTTATGCATATTGTTTCCGTTTTTGAGGAGAATAAAATTTTCGTTTTCAAAGTGCTTTGCCGAAACTTTGGGACATTCGCCACCCGGTGTGTATCTGTATTTCCCCAGTCCTTTGTTATATTCAAAGTTTGACGGAACGGCAAGCAGAATTTTTTCTTTAAGCAGGGGATAACACTCTTCGGTTGTGGGTGCGAAATCAAAACTGTCGATAAACAGGTCAATCTCTTCGTCAGACAACATTTTTTCAAGTTCAAGAGATTTCGTTTCGGTTAGGTTAATTTCAATTTTTGGGTAAAGTTTTGAAAACTCTTTAATAACAATCGGCAGCACGTAGGATATAACGTAGTTTGTGGCACCAATGGTGACAGAGCCGCTTTTTAAATGCTCTATATCCTGAATTTTTGATAAAAAATCTTGCTGAGTTGCCGATTTGCCGACAAGAAAGCGCCTTATCCGCTACATACGCGAATATAATCCCGACGTGGTTATAGGTCATAGACCGAACGATTATCACGCCGACCACCGCGCAGTCGGACAACTCGTACAGGACGCGTCATATCTCTTAACCGTACCGCACGAATGTCCCGAAGTGCCTGCAATGCGCTTTATGCCCGTAATTATGTATAACGAGGACGAGTTCAAAAACCCGCCCTTCCGTCCCGATATCGTTGTGGATATCGATAGCGAGATTGACGTTAAAATGCAGATTGCAAACCTTAACGTATGTCAGGTTTACGAATGGCTGCCTTACACCCACGGCGAAGAAGTGCCCGAAGGCGCAGAGGCGCGTTTTGAATGGCTTAAAGGTATGGAAGTAACGGCAGATACAACGGACGAGGAAGTTTTGGCGGCAAAACGCGGTTATATGCCACGCTTTGCTAAACCTGCGGCGCGTTTCAGAAAAGAACTCATAGAGCGTTACGGCAAAGAAAGGGGAAGTAAAGTCCGCTTTGCCGAAGCATATGAAGTTTGTGAATACGGCAATCCCATAACACCCGAAATTGAAGAATGTTTTAGATAATAATAAAACGGTAAATGTCTTTGGATATTTGCCGTTTTTGTTTTAATTTATGTGCCTTTTGGTTGACAACGGTTATTGCGAATGTTAAAATTAAAAAAACAAAAATTGGGAAGTGTTTTTATGCCAAAAAGAATTTTATTCCAAGGTGATTCCATAACCGATTGCGGTAGAAACAGAGAAAATTTATATTGCGTCGGAAACGGATATCCGCTACTTATTAAAGGTGTGTTAGGTCACGATTGCCCCGGTGAGTACGAGTTTATTAATAAGGGTATAAGCGGTAACCGAATAGTCGACCTCTACGCGCGTATAAAATCGGATTTTATTAACCTTAAGCCCGATTATGCAAGTATTTATATTGGTGTTAATGATACCTGGCACGAAATTGGAAGTCAGAACGGCGTTGATACCGAAAAGTTTGAAAAAATCTATACAATGATGCTTGATGAGATATATGCCGCATGTCCTGATATTAAACTCATAATTATCGCCCCTTACGTGCTTGAGGGCCCAGCGACCTGTAACACAGAGGAAAACCCTGACCGCCTTACGCGCTTTAGGGCCGACGTAGCCGAAAAAGCAGCGGTAGCAAGGAAAATAGCCGATAAATACGGTTTGCCCTGTATTGAACTGCAAAAAGCGTTTGATTCTGCATGTGAAAAAGCGGAGCCGACATATTGGGCGTTTGACGGTGTTCATCCAACCCCCTGTGGACACGAAATCATCAAAAAACTCTGGCTTGAAACCTTTGAGAGTATGAAATAGGTGATAATATGCAGAAGAAAATTGCCGTTATAACGGGTGCCTCGAGCGGAATTGGCAAGATGTTTGCCGAAACCGTGGGCGAGTACGGCACTTTTGACGAAGTGTGGGTAATTGCAAGAAGAATTGATAGATTAGAGTCGCTTAATCTTCCGTTTCCCACCCGTGCTATTGCCCTCGATTTGTCAAAAGAGGAAAGTTATAAAGAGTACGAAGAGTTGCTTAAAACCGAAAATCCCGATATAGCATTGCTTATAAACGCAAGCGGTTTCGGAAAATTTGAGGCAACAATTGATACACCCGTTTCTGATAACCTTAATATGGTTGACCTTAATTGTAAGGCGATCGTCGCATTGTGCCAACTCAGCGTGCCGTATATGAAATGCGGCGCACAGATTATAAATATTGCATCGGTTGCGGCGTTTCAACCTGTGCCCTACATAAACGTGTATAGCGCAACAAAGGCGTTTGTTCTTCATTATAGCCGTTCGCTTAACCGAGAGTTAAAGAGGTTAGGGATTGCCGTTTCGGCGGTTTGCCCATTCTGGACCAAGACAGAATTTTTTGACAGAGCCATAAAAAAGGACAGCGATGCGGTGGTTAAAAAATACGTTGCAATGTACGAACCCGAACAGATTGTATCGCGCACCTGGCGCGACGTAAAGCGCGGACGCGACGTTATTCAGTTTGGATTTATAGCAAGAACGCAGACGTTGCTTGCAAAAATTTTACCGCATAGTTTTGTTATGTCGTTTTGGCAAAGTCAGCAAAAACTCAAATAGAGGTTACGCGTATGTATATGAGATTAAAAGATGGTAAATCCAAAGTTTTAACCTTGAGTTATGATGACGGTGTTGTGCAGGATATTCGTCTTATCGGCATTATGAATAAGTATGGCATTAAGGGTACGTTTAATATCAATTCGGGAAGTTACGTTGCCGAAGATACCGTGCGCGAAAAATATTACGGCAGAATGAAACTTTCCGAAGCAAAAGAACTTTTTATCAATTCGGGACACGAGGTTGCCGTGCACGGATATACCCATCCGTTTCTTGAAAAGTTAAAACCTGAGCAGGTTCTTTGCGACGTTTTGCGTGATAGACAGGATATTGAAAAACAGTACGGCGTTATTACACGCGGAATGGCATATCCTTTCGGCACATATAACGATATGGTTGTGGACTGTATTGATAAATGCGGTATATGCTATTCAAGAACGACTGCATCAACAGGAAAATTTGATTTTCCGCAAAATTGGTTGACGTTACACCCAACCTGTCACCACAATGATAAAAGACTTATGGAACTTGCCAAAGACTTTGCAGAGGGAAAAAGTTGGCTACCACACGCAAAAATGTTCTACCTTTGGGGCCATAGTTATGAGTTTGATAATAACGATAATTGGAACGTAATAGAAGAATTTTGTGAGTATATCGGTGGCAGAGATGACATTTGGTATTCCACAAACATAGAAATTTACGACTATGTAAAGGCGTACGAAGCGTTAGAAGTCAGTCTTGATAAAACAATTATTCATAATCCATCGGCAATAGACGTATGGTTCAAAAAGAGAAACGGTGAAACCTACTGCGTTCGCGCAGGTGAAACTTTGAGGATATAAAATATGGAAAACAAAGTGATTTCGGATATAAGACCATTTAATATGTTTGGCAATCTTTATTTTGTGGGCAGCAGCAAAGTATCTGTTCATATTATAAAGACAGAGCTTGGCCTTGTTATGATAGACACAGGCTATCCCGATATGTACGAACAGATTTTAAGCAGTATGGAAGAACTGTCGTTAGACCCCAAAGATATCTGTGCAATTTTTCATTCACACGGACATATTGACCATTTTGGTTGCACCGAAAGGTTAAAACAATTAAGCGGTGCAAAAACCTATATAAGCCGCATAGATAACGATATTGTCAACGGCACACTTGATTTATCCTGGGCGGTTGAACTTAATCTTCCGCGTATGCCTTTTTTTGACTGTGACGTGCTAATAGAAGACGGCGACGTATTTGACTTTGGTTCTACTAGCGTTCGTTGTCGTTTAACACCCGGTCACACCGACGGCGTTCTTTCGTTTTTTGTTAACGTAACTGACGGTAAAGAGGAGCTAATAGCCGCAATGCACGGCGGTGCGGGACTCAACACATTAGAAAAAAGTTTTCTTGATAAATACGGTATGTCTACCGATGTCCGCCAAGTATTTATAAAGGCTACCGAAGCGTTGATGGACGAAAAGGTTGATATTGTAATGGGAAATCATCCGCCACAAAACGATACCGTGGGTAAACTGCAAAAGGTATCAGAGGGTAAACCCATTGCCGACAGTAGCGAATGGCAGCGTTTCCTTAATCATATTATTAACAATACAATCGAGCACTTTAAAAACGAACAGTAGGTGACAAAGTGAAAAAACCAGTTCGCATATTGCCGTTACTACTTGCCCTTGTGGTGCTCTTTTCCGCTTGTACGGGATACGTAGAGCCAACAAGTAATGAAAGCGGAATTATAGCAACAGTCAATGATGTTCCCGCTTTTGACGGCAAAACACCGTACGTGGAGATTAACGGCGGTGTTCCGAAATTCAAAGATAG
>JAFPBM010000036.1 GCA_017424125.1 Clostridia bacterium
TACGTAGAACTTGCCACAACCCGTCCTGAAACAATGCTTGGCGATACCGCCGTTGCGGTACACCCCGAAGACGAGCGTTATAAAGATATAATAGGTAAAACGGTTATATTGCCGTTACTTAATAAAGAGATTCCCGTTGTTGCCGATGAATACGTTGAGATGGACTTCGGTACGGGTGTTGTTAAAATCACACCCGCACACGACCCCAACGACTTTGAAGTAGGTCTTCGCCATAATCTTCCTGTTATAAACGTTATGACCGATGACGCAAAGATGACCGACGATTGCGGTAAGTATGCGGGTATGGACCGCTACGAAGCAAGACGCGCCATTGTTGCCGATTTGGAAGAGGGAGGCTATCTTGTAAAGGTAGAGCCTATGAAACATAACGTTGGCTCTTGCTACCGTTGTAACTCGGTTGTTGAACCACGCATTTCAAAACAGTGGTTCGTAAAGATGGAACCCCTTGCAAAACCTGCAGTAAAAGCGGTCAAGGACGGCGACATTACACTTATTCCGTCACGCTTTGAAAAAACATATTATAACTGGATGGAAAACATCAAGGATTGGTGTATCTCGCGTCAACTCTGGTGGGGCCACAGAATCCCCGCTTGGTACTGTGCTGACTGCGGTGAGGTAATCGTATCCCGCGATGAGCCGACTGTTTGCCCAAAATGTAATAGCACCCATCTATCGCAAGATGAGGACACGCTTGACACGTGGTTCTCTTCGGCACTCTGGCCGTTCTCAACGCTCGGTTGGCCCGAAGAAACACCCGAATATAAGTATTTCTATCCCACAAACACACTCGTAACAGGCTACGATATTATCTTCTTCTGGGTTGCAAGAATGATTTTCTCGGGACTTGCATATACCGATAAAGTTCCGTTCGACACCGTTTTGTTCCACGGTATTGTTCGTGACTCACAGGGCAGAAAGATGTCAAAATCGCTCGGCAACGGTATCGACCCGCTTGTAGAGATTGAACGTTACGGTGCCGATGCTCTTCGCTTTACACTTGCAACGGGCAACAGCCCCGGAAACGATATGCGCTATTCGCCCGAACGTGTAGAGGCAAGCCGTAACTTTGCAAATAAAATTTGGAATGCCGCACGTTTCGTTTTAATGAACCTTGACGAAAACGAGCCCGCGCCGTATATCCCCTGTGACCTTGCACTTGAAGATAAGTGGATACTTTCCAAATACAATGACGTTGTTGCGGCGGTAACACAAAATCTTGATAAATACGAACTCGGTCTAGCGGTTAGCAAACTTTATGACTTTATTTGGGATGTTTTCTGCGATTGGTATATCGAAATTGCAAAAATCCGTCTGAACGGGGAAGACGAAAAGGCAAAGAAGACTGTAAAAGCCGTTTTGGTTTACGTCTTCTCAAATACCTTAAAACTTTTACATCCCTTTATGCCGTTTATAACCGAAGAAATCTGGCAGACTCTTCCGCACGTTGGCGAGTCGGTTATGGTGTCCGAATGGCCCGTTTATAGCGAGGAACTCAACTTCGCAGAAGCGGCAGAAAAATTCGAAAAGGTTATGGCAGCGGTAAAGGCAATCCGTAACCGCCGTGCAGAAATGAACGTTCCGCCTTCAAGAAAAGCGCTTTTGTGTGTTGAAACCGCAGAAAAAGACGTGTTCTCTGCGGCTTCACCCGTGCTTATGCGTTTGGCAAGCGGTTCGTCTGTTGAAGTTGGGGCAGAATTTAATATGCCCGATGCGGTGCGTGTTGTAACCGATGCCGCAACCATCTATATTCCGATGAACGAACTTGTTGACTTCACGGCTGAACTTGCCCGTCTTAGAAAAGAACTTGAAACCGCAAACAAGGATAAAGAGTTCTTTGAGAAGAAATTAAACAATCCGGGCTTTGTTGCCAAAGCGCCGAAAGAATTGGTCGAAACCCAAAAAGCGCAACTTTCCAAAACGCTTGATAAGATTTCGATGCTTGAAGACAGCATAAAATCAATAGAAAAACAAATGTAAACTGATATAAGCCGTGCTTTTGCACGGCTTATATAGTATGGATAGTGATTATATGAACTATAGTGATGCGTTAAATTATATACATTCATTAGAGGTGTTCGGCAGTCGGCCGGGACTAACACGCATAAGTGAACTTCTTAAAGTTCTTGGAAATCCTCAAAATGATATAAAATTCATTCACGTCGCAGGTACCAACGGCAAGGGCTCGGTCTGCACAATGACGTCCTATGCACTGCGCTCTGCGGGTTATAAAACGGGACTTTATATTTCTCCCTACGTAACCTGTTTCCGTGAGCGCATACAAATAAACGGCGAGTATATAGAGGAAGAAACTCTTGCCCGACTTACAGAAAAGGTTAAAAACACAGGCATAGAGGTAACTGAATTTGAGTTTATAACGGCGGTCGCGTTCCTTTATTATAAAGAGCAAAACTGTGACGTAGTTGTGCTTGAAGCGGGACTCGGCGGCAGACTCGACGCTACCAACGTAATAGAGAACCCTTTACTCTCGGTTATTACGGGTATAGATATGGACCATACGGGCGTCCTTGGCGATACGTATGAAAAAATCGCTCACGAAAAATGCGGTATAATCAAAAATGGTTGCCCTGTTTGTACGACCTATAAACAGCGTCCCGAGGTAATGAAAGTTATAAGCGGATATAAATCACCCATAGTGCCCGATGAAGCACAACTTAAGGTGCTTGATTGTAATCTTTCTGGCAACAAGTTTATATATAAAGGTAAAGAGTATAGCACTACTCTAATTGGTGAACATCAGATAGAGAATGCAATACTTGTAATTGAGGTGCTCGAAAACTGCGGACTGCCTGTTTCGTACGAACAGATTAAAGAGGGAATAGCCCAAACCACGTTCCCTGCAAGACTCGAACGCATTTCCAAAACCCCCACAGTCTTGCTCGACGGCGCACATAATCCCCACGGTGCAAAGGCACTTGAACGTGTCCTTGCAAAACTCGATAATATTACGCTTATAATGGGTATGATGAAGGATAAAGATTGCGAAGAGGTCGTTAAAATTCTCGTTCCCCATTGTAACCGCGTTTTGACCGTTACGGTTAACGAAAACCCACGTACCATAAGCGGGGGGGATTTAGCAGTTCTTGCATCTAGATACTGTAAAGACGTTACCCCATGCGAAAGTTACGATGATGCGCTCAAAAAAGTGCGTGGGGAAGAAACTATTGTAATAGCGGGTTCTCTCTATCTTGCAAGTGCAATACGCCCACTTGCTATAGAATTTTATAATTAGATTATTTTCGACAACAGAATATAGCAAAGTTCCACGCGGACACTATATATAATTGTATATAGGCTTGTCCGCGTGATTTTTTTTTGAAGTAGGTGTTTTAAATGTCGGTAAAAATTGAAGTAAACGGCGAGGTGGTTGTGGCGTATCTCTCTGGGGATATCGACCATCATACCGCCAAACCAATGCGCGAGGAAATAGACAAAGCGGTAGAAAGCAATATGCCAACTCTCTTGGTGCTCGATTTCAAGGACGTATCGTTTATGGACAGTTCGGGTATAGGGCTTGTTATGGGGCGGTATAGAATATTAAACCCAAAGGGCGCAGAACTTGCCGTAACCAACCCCTCGCCTCAAATATATAAAGTAATGCACTTGGCGGGACTTGAACGGCTTGCAAAAATTGAAAAAGGCGGTATGAAAAATGAAGCAGTTAAATAAATTTTCTATGCAACTTTTGTCGCGTTCGGCTAATGAGAGTTTTGCACGCGTGGCGGTTTCGGCGTTCGTAACGCAACTTGACCCGACGATTGAAGAGATAAATGATATCAAAACCGCGGTGTCAGAGGCGGTGACGAACTGTATAGTACATGCCTATAAAAACGAGATAGGTAATATATACATACAGGTGAGAATTTTAGAGTGCAACGTAGTAGAAATCAAAATAAGGGACAAAGGTTGTGGTATACCTGACGTAGATAGGGCGATGGAACCGCTTTATACAACGGCGGGCGGCGAGCGTGCGGGACTCGGATTTGCCGTAATGCAAAGTTTTATGGATAATCTGCGCGTTGTGTCAAAGGTCGGCAAGGGGACAACCGTTACAATGAAAAAGCGCATAAGCGTCCGCGTGAAAAGCAATGGACAACAGGGATAGTTTTATAAACAACAATATGGGGCTTGTCCATTCCTGTTGTAAAAAGTTTAAAGGTAGAGGAATAGAGTATGACGATTTGTTTCAAGCAGGGTGTATAGGTCTTATTAAAGCCGCAGACGGATTTGATGAAGAACGAGGTCTTTGCTTTTCAACCTATGCCGTACCCGTAATCCTCGGAGAGATAAAGCGAATGTTCCGCGACGGCGGCAGCGTCAAGGTGTCACGTACGTTACGGGAACTTGCAATTAAGATTAAATACGAACAGGAAAAAGCCCTCAAAGTGCACGGGAAAGAATTAACCTGCGGTGAACTTGCCGCTATACTTTCGGTCACACCCGAGGAGGTTGCAGAATCGCTGAACGCCACCCAACCTACCGTGTCGCTGACGTATGAATCGGAGGACGGAACTTACGAAGTCGATTTAGCAGTATCAAATAACGGCGATATGCTGACCGATAAATTGATGTTAGGCGAAGTAATAAAACGTCTGCCGCAAAAAGAACAGTCGCTTCTCAAAATGCGTTATTTTGAAAGTAAAACACAAAATGAAACTGCAAAAGCACTATCAATGACACAAGTGCAGGTATCGAGAGCCGAAAAGAAGATATTAAAGAGCCTTCGTTATATGCTAAATGAATAAAAATAAGCGTTTTAGGGAATAATTAACAGGCATAGTTCCTAAGTTTTATTTTTTGAAAAATTTTTTAAAAAAAGTGTTGACAATAGGGGAAGTATGTGGTATTATAATCGGGCGCCCTAAAGAAAGGGAGCGCCTTGGACCTTGAAAATTAAACAACGATAAGAAATAAAAGGACCCGACAATTCTGAGGAAAAGACTCAGAGTAAA
>JAFPBM010000037.1 GCA_017424125.1 Clostridia bacterium
AAAATGGGTAAAGTTAGTTGTGTTTATAAAGGTCGTCCCGAAAATTGCGACGGCAGACTCGAAAAGGAAATCGCGGTTTATGATTTTCTTGACGGCTTGGAAATTGAATATGAACGTGTTGACCATGATGCCGCGGACACGATTGAAGCGTGTTTAGAGGTTGAAAAGGTAATCGGTGTCGGCATTTGCAAAAACCTTTTTGTATGTAACCGCACAAAAACGGAATATTACGTTATTATGATGTCGGGCCACAAAGCGTTCAAAACGGCAGACGTTTCCAAAAAAATCGGCACGTCACGGCTATCTTTTGCAAGTGCTGAAGATATGGAAAAACTTTTAGGTGTTACACCCGGTTCCGTAACCGTTATGGCACTTAAAAATGATACCAAAGGTCGAGTTAAACTTGTTATTGACAGGGATATTGTAAACGGCGAATACGTCCGTTGTCATCCTTGTATAAATACGTCAACACTTAAAATAAAGACCGAAGACCTGCTTCGTAAGTTTTTAATTTCGGTAAAACACACACCAATGATTATTGATATATAAAAACCGACCTGTCGGTCGGCATACGGGGGCGTAGCTCATCTGGTAGAGCGCTACATTCGCATTGTAGAGGTAGTGGGTTCGAGTCCCATCGTCTCCACCAAAAAGGAAAAGCATACTTTACGTATGCTTTTTTCTTTTTGCGAATGTATAACGGAGGGACTCGAACAGGAGGGAGCGAAGCGGGAGGAAACAGTCCTGCGGACTGTTTTTGCCGACGTGGGCGTGTAGGCGCGTTGCGCCGTAGCGAGTCCCATCGTCTCCACCAAAAATATACGAGAGCCGTTGTTTAAGCGGCTCTCGGCGCTTTATATGGTTATTAGTCAAGAATTTTTCAAGAATTTTATATTAAACAACAAAAAACAGGAGAGCGCGGTGCTCTCCTGTTTTTATTATACGCTTAATATCTTCTTCCAGGAATTATAGCCGACAACTCCATCAGCAACAAGACCGACAAGTTTTTGCCATTTGATAACAGCATTTCTTGTATCGTTGCCAAATTTACCGTCTGCGGTTACGCCGACAACCTTTTGGACTATCTTTGTGAGGTTTTTATAGCCTACAAGATGCTTTTTGCAAAGAGCCTTTTTAGCAACTGCTTCGCACTCTTTACCCCAAATACCGTCTGCGCCAAACTTGAATTTATAGCCGTCAAAATTCCGCGAATTCCATCTTAAAAAGTAGTAATTATATCTTGCAAAAAACGTATAGGGTTGTATAATGGTCCTTAAGCGAAAAAAGAGGTGCTTTTAATGTCAATACTGAAGAAAACGCAAATAGATTATAAATGGGTTATACTGATTGTCTGCTTTGTGATGGAATTTTTTGTTCTTGGATTTTGCAGCAGCAACGCAGGACTTTACACAAAATCGGTAACCGAGGCTTTAGATATTCCAAGAAGCCTTTATTCTATAGGCAACAGTATTCGTTACGTAGCACAGATTTTGGTCGCTATGACGTTTGGACACGTGATAAGCAGATTTGGCGTTAAAAAGGTGGCAGGTTTCGGCTTTGCAACACTTGCGTTTTCGGTTGTTGTTCGTGCCATTGCCGCAAATATTATTCATATTTACATAGGTAACGTGCTTTGGGGTATTGGCATTGTTTTTTCGGGCAATACAATAGCGGGAACTATCATACGCCGTTGGTTCAAAAAGGATGTTGGCAGATATACGGGTATTGTAATGTCGGCAAACGGTATAGGCGGTGCTATTGCCGCCCAAATTATTACACCGTTTATAAGTAGCGGTACGTTTGGTTACAGAAAAGCCTATATATGCTTTCGGCTGTTATAGCGTTTGTAATAGGCGCTTTGGTTGTTTTGTTTTTGCGCGAACGTCCCGAAGGGGAAGATGCTGTGCCCGATGCGCCTAAAGTTAAAAAAGCAAGAGGCAGCACTTGGGTTGGTTTGCCGTATGAAACCGTTAAACGTAAGTTTTATTTTTACGCAACAATTGCACTTGTGTTCTTAACGGGAATAAGTTTGCAAAGCGTTGGCACCATTACGCTTGTCTATTTTGCAGACGTTGGTTTGTCGGCGGGGTATATTGCAACAATTGCTACCGTATCTTCACTTTGTTTAACCCTTACAAAAATTATGGTCGGTACGGTGTACGATAAATGCGGTTTGCGTTTTACAATATATATGTGCCTTTTCTCTGCTACCTCTGCTTTTATAATGAAATTGTTTGTAAATACTTCGGTGCTCGGTATGGTTCTTGCAATGGTTTCAAGCGTTATTGTTGTTTTCGCAACACCAATGGAAACGGTTATGTTGTCACTTATAAATAACGATTTATTTGGCTCAAAACCCTATGAAAAGGTGCAGGGTGTGCTTATGGCGGTAAATTCGTTAGGTTTGTGCCTCGGTTCGCCGCTTGCCGATATATATCACGATATGTTCGGCACCTATAAGCCGTGTTTTTGGTTCTTTGCAATCGTCTTCACCTTTGTTGCATTGGGATATACGTTTGTAATCCGCGCCGCACACAAGGACAGAAAAGCAATACTTGAAAAAATAGAAAGCGAAAAAGTAACGGCATAAATTTAATAGACAAAATTAGTAATATATGTTAAAACACCTGTATAGAATTATACAGGTGTTTTTTTGAGGTGAGTTCATGATAGAAATTTTGAAAACAGTACTTCTCGGTATTGTTGAGGGTATAACAGAATGGTTGCCCATAAGCAGTACGGGACATATGGTTTTGCTTGATGAATTTGTAACGCTGAATACGACGGATGCGTTTTTTGTGGTTTAAAATACTCGTTGCAAGTATTCCCGCCACAATTTTGGGACTTTTATTTGACGACCAGATAGATGCAATGCTGACGGCAGTGAAACCAAACTTACGTGCCATAGGGAAGATGGGTGCTTATGTGTTGACGTTCCGACAATTGATATTTGGGATATAGCGTTTATACTTTTGAAATAAAAAACAACCGTACGTTTCGTTCAAGCGTACGGTTGTTTTTTATAAGTTTAAGAAAAAATATGTAAAATTTGAAAAATACGTGTCAAAAATCGTCGTTACTTTCTCCATCGTGCAGACAAAAATCGATTAAATAATCGGGTGTGGATTTGATAAAATTATCTACTGAGGAAGGGGGATTTTCCTTGGACGTTAAAGAAAGCATAAAAAAATACACAAGCGAACTGATTTGTGACGCGCACGAATTTTTAGGCTGTCATAAAGACGAAAACGGCTACACCTTTAGGGTGTGGGCTCCTAACGCTTCTGCCGTTTCGCTTGTGGGGGACTTTAATGATTGGGCGGTGGGGAAAACACCGCTTGAAAGTTATTGCGGTGTGTGGTCGGTTTGCTCTGTGCCGCTTAAAGAATATGATAACTATAAATTTGCCGTAACATCGCGTGACGGTAACACCATTTTGAAAGCAGACCCGTTTGCGTTTCACGCGGAAACGGCGCCTAATACCGCCTCAAAAGTATACAATCTTGACGGGTATAATTGGCAGGATGAAGACTGGATTGAAAGCCGTAAAGAAAAAAACGTTTACGAAAGTCCTGTCAATATTTATGAGGTGCACGCGGGCTCCTTTATGCGTAACGAAGACGGTACAGTGCTTGATTATGTTACACTTGCGAAGAAACTTTCTAAATATGCAAAAAAGATGGGTTATACACATATTGAACTGCTGCCAATAGCCGAGCATCCATTTGACGGTTCTTGGGGATATCAGATATGCTCGTATTTTGCGCCGACTTCGCGTTACGGCACACCGCACGATTTTATGAACTTTGTCGATATTATGCATAAAGAGGGAATAGGCGTAATACTTGATTGGGTACCCGCTCATTTTCCAAAAGATGAGCACGGACTTTACCGTTTTGACGGCACTGCACTTTATGAACATCCAGACAGCCGTATAGGAGAACACAAAGAATGGGGCACAGCCGTTTTTGATTACGGCAAGGTAGAGGTTATGAATTTTCTAATCTCCAACGCGGTTTATTGGCTTAAATACTATCATATTGACGGGCTACGTGTTGATGCCGTTGCATCAATGCTTTACCTTGATTATAACCGAAAATACGGTGAATGGGTACCGAATTCATACGGCGGACGCGAAAATTTATCGGCTATCGAACTATTGCGTCGCGTGAATGAAGCGGCTTTCAGAGAAAACCCAAAAGTTTTAATGCTCGCCGAAGAATCAACCGCCTGGCCGCTTGTCACAAAACCCGCAAACGAGGGCGGTCTCGGCTTTAACTTCAAATGGAATATGGGTTGGATGAACGATATGTTAAGGTATATGTCGCTCGACCCGATTTACCGAAAATTTAACCACGAATGTATTACTTTCTCTTTCTTTTACGCGTTTTCGGAGAACTTTGTTTTGCCCATCTCGCACGATGAGGTTGTGCACGGCAAATGTTCTATGATAAACAAAATGCCAGGCGAATACGACGATAAGTTTGCGTCACTTCGTGCATTTTATGCCTATATGATGGCGCATCCGGGTAAAAAACTTTTATTTATGGGGCAGGAGTTCGCACAGTTTATTGAGTGGGATTATAGAAAACCGCTTGATTGGTTTTTGCTCGATTACAGCGCACATCAAAAAATGCAGGATTTTGTGTGCGACTTAAATCATTTTTATTTAAAAAATAAGGCGTTATGGGAGATTGATTTTTCGTGGGAGGGCTTTAGTTGGCTTGCAAACGACGATAACGAGCAGAGTGTAATTGCGTTCAGGCGCATTGCAAAAAACGGCAAAGAAATAATTGCTATATGCAATTTTGTGCCTGTAGCAAGGGAAAACTACAGAATAGGTTTGCCTATGAAGGGTAAATATAAACTTGTGCTTAACACTGACGACAAATCCTTCGGTGGCAAGGGAGAGAGCGCTGTTTTGGAAGTGGAGTCTGATAATGTGAAAAAGCACGGATTTGCACAGTCGGCAGAATTTTATCTGCCGCCGCTTTCTACGCTTTACTATGAACGAAAAACCTTTAAAAAAACAAAACGAGGTGCCAAAAATGAAAAAAACTGAGTGTGTAGCAATGCTTTTAGCGGGCGGACAGGGCAGCCGCCTTGGCGTACTTACAAAAAACGTAGCCAAGCCTGCGGTGCCCTACGGCGGTAAGTACCGTATAATAGATTTTCCGCTTTCTAACTGTATAAATTCAGGGATAGAAACGGTTGGTGTTTTAACACAGTACCAACCGCTTGAACTTAACGACTACATAGGGAGCGGTAAAACGTGGGACCTTGACCGTCAAAACGGCGGCGTACACGTTTTGCCCCCTTATCAGAAAAGTACGGGCAGTGATTGGTATAAAGGCACCGCCAACGCGATTTATCAGAATATACCGTTTATTGAAAAATATAACCCGCAGTACGTTCTTATACTATCGGGCGACCATATTTATAAAATGGATTATTCCAAGATGCTAAAACAACATAAGGCAACGGGCGCCGCGGGAACAATTGCGGTTTTAGACGTATCGCTTGAAGAGGCGAGCCGTTTTGGGATTATGAATGCAAATTCGGACGGCACGATTTATGAGTTCGAAGAAAAACCGAAAAATCCCAAAAGCACCTTAGCATCAATGGGAATTTATGTTTTTGATTGGCAGAAACTAAAGCGCTTCTTGTGTGAGGACGAAAAAAATAAAAATTCCTCCAACGATTTTGGCAAAGACATCATTCCCGCGATGCTAAATAGCGGTGAAAAAATGTGTGTTTACCGCTTCGACGATTATTGGAAAGACGTCGGAACGATAGAATCTTTATGGGATGCCAATCTTGACCTTTTGAACCCCAATATTGATTTGAATCTGTCAGACCCAAACTGGAAAATATATTCCAAGACAAGAAGTCTGCCACCACAGTATATAAGCGGTGATGCGCGTGTGGAAAACGCGCTTATAGCGGATGGATGTAATATTTACGGTAACGTAGATTTTTCTATCCTTTTCAACAGTGTAGAGGTGGAAAAGGGCGCGGCGGTGATGTATTCGCTTGTTATGCCCGGCGCGAAAATCAAATCGGGTGCAATGGTTAAATATGCAATAATTGCCGAAAACGCCGTGGTAGAAGAGGGCGCAACGGTAGGTGAAAGCCCCGAAGAAACCGAAAACCTCGACAGTTGGGGTATAGCCCTTGTAGGTGACGGAAAAGTTGTTGGTAAAAACGCCGTAGTCGGCGCTAAAGCGGTAGTGACTAAAAATCTCAAGGAGGGCGAGAGAGTATGAGGAAAAACAACGTAATGGGCGTTGTGTTTTCAAGCGTAAATGAAGACCTGTTGCCCGAACTTACAATAAACCGTTCTATAGCGTCCGTACCTTTCGGCGGACGCTACCGAATAATAGATTTTACGCTTTCCAATCTTGTCAATGCGGGAATTTCCAAGGTCGGCGTGATAACAAAGGAAAATTATCAGTCGCTTATGGACCATATAGGAAGCGCAAAATCGTGGGATTTGGACCGAAAACACGGCGGACTTTATATTTTGCCGCCGTATAGCAATTCGCTTTCCCACGTCTATGAGGGAAACGTCGATGCGCTTATTGGAATACGCTCGTTTTTATCACGTTCAACCGAACAGTACGTTGTGCTTTATAACGCTAATTCGGTGCTCAATATCAATTTAGCCGATATGATAGACAGGCATATTCAGTCAGCAGCAGATATTACCGTGGCTTACAGGCACGGCAAAATGCCGCTTAATCATCTTGATTTAATGGCGTTCGAGTTTGATAGTGAAAAACGCGTAAAAAAAGTGCGCCTTTATGAAAAAGAAAATCCCGAATGTGACCACAGTCTTGGCATACTTGTGATTTCGCGTCTGTTGTTGTTAACCTTGATTGATAATGCGGCGGCGGAAAGCAAACGCGTACTCTCGCGTGACGTTATTATGCC
>JAFPBM010000038.1 GCA_017424125.1 Clostridia bacterium
AGGAGCCTTGTCTCCAAGCTTCTTGCCCATATCAAGCCACTGCTGGAAATAGTCACCCATATGGTATCCGCAGAAAGGAAGCATTGCCATAGGGTCGCGGCGAACAACGCCAACAGCACCTGCAGCAGCTGCTGTGGTTTCGGAAGCCATTGCAGAACCAATGAATACGCCGTTTTCCCAATCCTTTGACTGATATACGAGAGGTGTGCACTTTGCACGGCGTCCGCCGAAGATAATTGCCGAAATCGGAACGCCTGCGCCCTTGTCAAACTCTTCCGAAATGCAGGGGCAGTTTACTGCGGGAGCAGTAAATCTTGAGTTGGGATGTGCGGCATAGGTGGATTTATCCGCCTTGTCAAACTTAGAAGCATCCCAAGGATTGCCCTTCCAATCGTTAGCGTTCTCGGGCAGGTTTTTATCAAGGCCTTCCCACCAAACAGTGTTGTCATCAAGTTTGTGGCAAACGTTGGTGAAAATGGTGTTTTTCTTTGTGGATTCAAGTGCGTTGAAGTTGGACTTTTCGTTTGTTCCGGGTGCAACGCCGAAGAAACCGTTTTCGGGGTTGATAGCATAAAGTCTGCCGTCTTCGCCTATGCGCATCCAAGCGATATCATCGCCTACTGTCCAAACCTTATAGCCTTTTTCTTTAAGATATGCGGGCGGAATCATCATAGCGAGGTTGGTCTTACCGCAAGCAGACGGGAATGCTGCTGCAACGTATTTAACTTCGCCTTTCGGATTCTGAAGACCTAAGATGAGCATATGCTCTGCCATCCAGCCTTCCTTCCAACCCTGGTAAGAAGCAATACGGAGTGCGAAACACTTTTTGCCGAGCAAAACGTTTCCGCCGTATGCAGAGTTTACAGAAATGATTGTGTTATCCTCAGGGAACTGACAGATATAACGTTTTTCAGGGTCAACGTCACACTTGCAGTGCAAACCGCGCACCCAGTCATTACTGTCGCCGAGAACGTCCAAAACTTCCTTGCCTACGCGTGTCATAATTACCATATTAAGAACAACGTAGATAGAATCTGTAACCTCGATACCGATTTTTGCAAGAGGAGAACCAACAGGGCCCATTGAGAACGGAATGATATACATTGTTCTGCCCTTGTAACTGCCACGAGCAATGTCATAAAGTTTTTTGTACATCTCGTCCGGGTCGCACCAGTTGTTTGTGGGACCTGCGTTTTCCTTTGTTTTAGCGCAGATAAAGGTGCGGTCCTCAACACGTGCAACGTCGTTAGGCTGTGTTCTGTGGAGATAGCATCCGGGAAGTTTCTCCTCGTTAAGTTTTATCATTTCACCTGTGGCGACAGCGGTTTTTCTGAGTTCGTCTAACTGAGCCTCGTCGCCTGTAATCCAAACAACTTCATCGGGTGTTAAAAGTTCTTTAACCTCGTCAAGCCATTTGTTAACGGTTTTATTATTTGTCATTTTAGTGACCCCCTAAAAAAATATACCAATTTACGCCTTATACATTATATCACATAAAAAATGCAAGTGCAACATATTTTTGTTTATTTTTTAACGAAAAAGCATAAAAAAATATGGGCTTTGGAAAAGCCAAAGCCCAACTATTTTACATTCCTTCATAAAGTCCGTCGTCAATCATTTTGCCGATTGCCTTTACAACGTCATCTTTATCTTCCTTATACGTAACGCCGTACCACTTATCCTCCGCCACGAGAACCTTTATCTTCTTTTCACCGTTTTTGATAAGTTTATCCATAACGGCGGGTAGATAAAATTCCGATTTCGGAACGTTTAGTTTCTCGTCCAAGAACTCCTTAAAATCGCGCTCTAAATACTTAAATACGTCGGGACGAAGACCCCACATATTCATAGAAACAACGGTATCGCCCGAAATATCGTGCCAGGTTTCATCGTCAAGGGTATATTTGCAGTCCTTGATTTTGGTGTATTCCTCTATATCGGTAAGATATCCGTCCTCGGTCTTGCAGACACCGCGGGATACGTGGCCGTTATCGGTGAGTGTATTAGCAAGGCGGAAACCGACCATACAGTAATCGTCACCCTCTGCCGTCAACTGCTTATAAATTTGCTTGTATGCGTGGGGACCGTAGTAGTCGTCGGCGTTTATAACGGCAAACGGTTCTTTTACCGCATCTGCACAAAGAAGTATTGCGTGACCAGTGCCCCAAGGTTTTTCACGCTCTTCAGGGCAAACGTAGCCCTCGGGCAGTTTATAGGTTTCCTGGTAAACGTAACTTACAGGAAGAATCTTTTCAACGCGGGCGCCGACAATCTCTTTAAACTCTTTTTCAATCGCCTTTTTGATAACAAAAACAACCTTTGTAAAACCTGCACGTTTTGCATCAAACACAGAAAAATCAAGCAGTGCCTCGCCCTTTCTTCCAACGGGTTCAATTTGTTTGAGTCCGCCGAAACGGCTACCCATTCCAGCCGCCATTACAACAAGTGTTACATCAGTCTTCATTTTGCTCGCTCTCCTCGTTATTAAATCCTTCGGTGCTTTCTTTCATAAAGAGAATTTTAAAGGTCATAAAAAGAAGTTTTAAATCCAAAAGGATTGAATAGTTTTCAATATAGATAAGGTCCATCATAAGTTTATCTTTAGGTGTTGTATTGTACTTGCCGTATATCTGCGCGTAACCCGTAAGACCGCCTTTTACGCGATGACGAAGGTCAAACTCGGGATATTTTTCGGTATACATATAAACGTGTTCCGTACGCTCGGGGCGGGGGCCGACGAGCGACATATCACCCATAAGGATATTTATAAGTTGGGGCAATTCGTCAACGCGGCAAGCGCGTATTACCTTGCCGACAGGGGTTATTCTGCTATCGTTATCGGTAGCGCCTTTAAAGCCGTCTTTTTCTTTATCGGCATCGACAATCATAGAACGGAATTTTAAAACGTTAAAGATTTTGCCGTTGAGCGTTACCCTGTTTTGTTTGAAGAAGACAGGACCGCCGTCGCACAATTTTATAGCAAGTGCAGTTATGAGCATAATAGGACTTGCAACAAGAAGCATAACAGCCGAAACAACGATATCCATTATGCGTTTTACTATCATCTGTTCCATCGTAAGATTATAGTTTTTGCACATTAAAAGCGGCGTATCGAAAACCTGACTTTGTACGGCACCGCTCAGCACTATATCATTAGTAGACGGCAAGGTGTAGATTCTTTTACGCTTTGCGTAACAGTATGTGCGAAGTTCATCCTTTCGAGCACTGTCAAGGTCGCAAATAAGCACTACGTCGTATTTGTCTATCTCCGCTTCGAGTTCGTCAATTGAAAGGTCTTTTACGCATACTGCCTTATCAATAACGTAGCGTTCGCGTATTTTGGACATTTTAGAGATAACCGTTTTTCCCTCTTCCCCGCTATAAATCGCCAAAATGTGGCGCAACTGAAAGATTGAAAAATACACGCTGTTTGCGCAATATAAATCAAGCCCCGCTACAAAAATCTGATAAACGGTTGCAATTATTATAGGCTGGGGTGACAAAAGACCACGCGCAACGAGTGATAAAACGATATACATAAGAAAGTTTGAAAAAACAATTGATATGGACATACTGTACCACAGTTCGTGCAAACGCAGAATTCCTATACGGAAACCGCCGTACAGTTTTACAAACATCAAGAAAATGAAAATGTAGACAAACATAACAAGATAGTTACCGTTTCTCGCAAACATCGCCTCTTCATATCCGCGTTGCCAAGCGGCAATAAAACCTAAGGTAATTGAAAGCGCCATAAGTACCTTTATGGTTGCCATAACTGTTTTTCTGAATTTAACCAATATAGTCATAAGTAACTCCCTTCATTCAGGAAAGCATAATATTACACACAAAGTAATCATATTATATTTTAGGCGTTTTGTCAAGTCACGAGGGGGTTTTCAGTTGTTCATATACATAAAAACGCAGTGCAGAAATTTGCGTAGAAACTGGGTTATAAATAAAGTATCGGTGGTTGGCGGATACTATTTCGAAATATCTTTTAGAAAAAGCGCCTCAAAGAAAAAGATTGCAAAAGCGGTTAAAATTTGTGACAGGACGGGCAAACTGCCTATTGTTTGCGATAATTTAGCGCTTTACCCGAAAGAAGAAAGGCGCCGACTTGACGTCGCACCGTTTCGACTTTTTCTTCTGATTAACACCTTTTGCCACGTCATAAAAGGTTGTGAGCGCGCGCTGATAACAGATAAAACTGCCAAACTGTGCGAATACCTTGAAAAACCGATTAAAAGTGTGCGAACGCTTTACATACTGACAAACGCAAGCGAAAAATACGAAGAAACCTGCGAACGTCTTTTATGCCAATTCGGCGTTTCTCCCATTATAATAGAAAAAATAAATCCGCTTTTCCCCTTTGCCGCCGTATTTTCGCCATTTGAAATGAATAAAAACTGCGGCAACGTAAAAATTGGCAAAGGTGGCTTCCAAATATGTGAAGATGAGGTATTTTTAGGCAACAAACGTCTTCCCTTTTTGCTTGCGGCGGCAATACACCTGTGTATAGGCACAGGACAAACGGCAAATGCTCTACCCTGTTTTCTTGAAAACGGCAGCAAAAGACGTTCGCCCGATGCTTTAAGGGCAAAAATAAAAGACTCAAGGTTTTCGCCTTGAGTCTTTCTAAAATTTAATTATTTATTGCGGTTACGGTTGAAACCTTTGCGGTCTTTGCGGGGTTTGCGCTCGGTTTCTGCTTCGCCGTCGTCTTCGGGTACCATACCCATTTTTTCTATGAGAGCATCGCGACGGGAGAGGTTGAGTCTGCCCTGGTCGTCAATCTCTGTTACCTTAACGATAACCTGGTCGCCAACCGCTACAACGTCCTCTACCTTTTCAACACGCTTAACGTCGAGTTTGCTGATGTGGACAAGTCCCTCTTTACCGGGTGCGATTTCAACGAAAGCACCGAATGTCATAAGGCGGGTAACCTTGCCGTTGTAGAACGCGCCGATTTCGGGGTCGTTAGCGATTGTTTCAATAATCATTATAGCCTGTTTTGCCTTTTCAACGTCAAGACCTGAAACAAATACCTGTCCGTCCTCTTCAATGTTGATAGTGCAATCACACTGCTCTTGAATAGACTGAATAACCTTGCCCTGTTTGCCGATAACGTCGCCAATCTTCTGAGGGTCAATCTTGGTTGTGAGCATCTTGGTTGCATAGGGAGAAAGTTCTGCTCTCGGCTCGCCGATTACGGGGAGCATAATATCGTCAAGGATGTATTTACGTGCTTTATTGGTCTTCTCAAAAGCCTCTTTAATGATTTCGGGTGTAAGACCGTGAACCTTGAGGTCCATCTGGATAGCGGTGATACCCTTATGTGTACCTGCTACCTTAAAGTCCATATCTCCGTAGAAATCCTCAAGACCTTGAATGTCAACCATTGTCATAAAGTCGCCGTAAACACCCTCGTCACCAGTGATAAGACCGCAGGAAATACCTGCAACGGGAGCCTTAATCGGAACACCGGCAGCCATAAGTGCAAGTGTGGAACCGCAGATGGAAGCCTGTGATGTAGAACCGTTTGAAGACAAAACTTCCGATACTACGCGGATAGCATAGGGGAAATCTTCAACAGACGGAATAACAGGAAGCAGTGCGCGTTCTGCCAAAGCACCGTGACCGATTTCGCGACGTCCGGGACCGCGGCTGGGCTTGGTTTCACCAACCGAGTAGGACGGGAAATTGTAGTGGTGGATATATCTCTTTTCTGTCTGCTCATCAAGGCCGTCAAGTTTCTGTGATTCGCTTACGGGTGCCAAAGTTGCAACCGAGAGAACCTGTGTCTGACCGCGTGTGAACATACCCGAACCGTGTGTTCTGGGAAGTAAGTCTACCTTTGCATCAAGCGGACGGATTTCGTCGATACCGCGTCCGTCAACACGCTTATGCTCTTTTTTGAGCCAATCACGTACAACGTGTTTCTGAACAAGATACATAATCTCGTCGAGTTTGGCTTCCTGTCCTTCAAAACGCTCGTCAAACTTTTCGTGAACTGCGTCATAAATAGGTGCAAGTGCAGCGTCACGAACGAGTTTATCGTCGGTATCAAGCGCTTTCTTAACGTCTTCAATGCAGAAGTCTTCAATCTCTGCCATAATGGCAGGGTCGGGATTGCTTGATTCGAAAGCAAACTTCGGTTTGCCGATTTCAGCAACGATGCCGTTGATGAACTTAACAACCTCTTTATTAACCTCGTGTCCCTTCATAATTGCGTCGAACATAACGTCGTCGGCAATTTCGTTACCGCCTGCCTCAATCATTGCAACTAAGTCAGCGGTGGAAGAAACTGTAAGGTCAAGTTCTGAAACCTCACGCTGTGCGAGTGTGGGGTTTATAACGATTTCGCCGTCAACAAGACCAACCTTTACGCTGGAAATCGGGCCATCCCACGGAACGTCCGAAATTGCGATTGCGGCAGAAACGCCGATTGCGGCTGCAACTTCAGGGCTGCAGTCGGGGTCAACCGACATAACGGTTGCAACAACGCCGCAGTCATTTCTCATATCCTTGGGGAAAAGCGGACGAATAGGTCTGTCTATACATCTGCCTGCGAGTGTTGCTTTTTCACTGGCTTTACCCTCGCGGCGTAAGAATGCGCCGGGGAAACGGCCAACAGAATACATTTTTTCTTCATAGTCAACAGAAAGCGGGAAGAAATCTACGCCCTCACGCGGTTTCTGTGATGCGGTTACGGTACAAAGTACCGATGTGTCGCCGTACGTTGCCATTACAGCGGCGTTTGCAAGTTGTGCCATCATACCTGTTTCAAGTTTTAAAGGACGACCTGCAAGAGTGGTTTCGTAAACCTTGTAGTTTTCAAACATTTCTTTAACCTCCATTTTTCTTTTGGGGTCCGCAGTTTAGCAATAAATCCATACACCGAACGTTCGGTTTATCGATTCACTGCTAAACTCTGCAAGACCAATTTTTAACGATTTCATAATAACAGAGCAGACCGAAAAGGCCTGCTCTGCAGGAATTACTTACGAATTCCGAGTTTTTTGATGATGTCACGATATCTTTCGATGTCGTTCTTCATTACATAAGCGAGAAGATTTCTTCTGTGACCTACCATCTTAAGAAGACCGCGACGTGAGTGGTGGTCATTCTTATGAACCTTAAGGTGCTCATTGAGTTCGTTGATACGGGTTGTGAGTACAGCGATTTGTACTTCAGGAGAACCTGTATCACCCTCGTGAGTAGCATAGGTCTTAATAATTTCCTGCTTCTGTTCCTTTGTCATTTTCTTCACCTCATTTTATATTGTCCGCCGTAAACCAAGCAAGGGGCAGGTGATAAGCGTAATAATACGGCATACTCCCCGAGCATAGTAAACGGTAGCCTATGCATTATAACACAGAGATTTTTATTTGTAAAGCATTATTTTTTACATTTATATACACATACTATTTTGGGTGATATTTTTGAAGAAAATACTGACTGCATTTTTTGGCATTTTAGTGGGAATTATAAACGGCACTGTGGGCGCGGGCGGCGGACTTGTGGCGGTGCCGCTACTGAAATCGGGCGGACTTTCACAAAAAGAGTCACACTCCACCGCTATCGCGGTACTTCTGCCCGTAAGTCTTATGAGCGGTATTTCCTATATATATGCAGGGCACGTGACGCTCTCTGACGCCGTTCCGTATATTATACCGTCGGTTATCGGTGCTATAGTCGGCACGTTTTTGCTTTATAAAATCCCAACCGAATGGCTTAAAAAAATATTTGCTCTATTTATGCTTTATGCGGGGGTGCGACTTTTCTTACGATGAATATTGCAATAATTATTTGGGGATTTTTGGCAGGTATTGCGGCGGGAATGGGACTCGGCGGCGGAACGGTACTTCTTATTTATCTTTCTCTTTTTGCGGGCGTGACACAACTGACGGCGCAAGGAATTAACCTTTTGGTTTTTGTGCCAACCGCTGCGGTGGCAGTGATTATTTACGCTGTTCGCCACAAAATCGCGTGGAAAAAAGTTCTCATAATGGCACCACTCGGCGTACTCGGTTCCCTGCTTGGCGGATATCTTTTGCGGTTTATCCCAAGCGAGTTTTTATCCAAAATTCTGGGCGGTGTTTTAATCTTTATGGGACTATCAAGATTATTTGCCCGTAAGCCTTGCAAAAGGGACAAATAAATGTTATACTGTACTTGGACGAATATTTGTTCGGGGGTACTTTATGAAAAATTCACCGCAAACACAAAAACAAATTGACGTATACAACTTCCTTGTGCGCGAACTGTCGGGCGGACTGCCCCCGACTGTACGTGAAATTTGTCGCGCAACGGGAATTAAATCAACCTCGACCGTTCACGCGGTTTTGGAAAGTTTGGAAGAACAGGGGCTTATAACGCGCGACCCGCACAACTCACGCGCTATACGCATAACTGCCGCGTCTGATTCATCGTTTGTTCCCGTTGTTGGCAGAATTACGGCGGGACAACCGATTTTGGCGGTTGAAGAGATTGAAGATTATATCCCATACCCCACAAAAGACAGTAAAAGTCTTTTCGCGCTGCGCGTTGTAGGACTCAGTATGCGCGATGCGGGTATTTTGGACGGCGATATTATAATTGCCGACCGCGATTTACAGTCACGCTCGGGCGATATTGTTGTAGCGCTTGACGGTGAAGAGGCAACGGTTAAGCGACTGCTTCTCAAGGACGGACAGGTTATTTTGATGCCCGAAAACCCCGATTACAGTCCCATATACCCCGAAAACCCCGAGATTTTGGGCAAGGTTGTGGGCAATTTTAGAAAGTATTA
>JAFPBM010000005.1 GCA_017424125.1 Clostridia bacterium
AACGGAGAGATTAAAAAGGCATCGCAAATAAACACCTATTCACCTGCCGATTACGGTCTTTACCGCACAACCGTCGGCGAAGACGTAGAGAAAACAGGCTTTTTTGAAAACATCATTCCGTATGACGAGCAAGAGCGCATAGAAAAAGAAAAAGAGGAACAAAGAAAAGCGGAAGAACTAAAAGCAAAAGAGGAAGCAAAGAAAGCCGAAGAAAACAAGAAAAATAGCAACAAGACAACCGTAATATTACTCATATCCGCCTGCGCCTTAATAATCCTCATTGCCGCGGTTTTCAATATTATAATACGAAAGAGATACCGTTAATCATATAATCGTCGCATAAGCTACACCTAAACTTTTCACTAGTACCTAAAAACACCCCTTCTGATGAAGGGGTGTTTTTTTATATATCGTTTCTGCCCTCAAGTGCACGGGCAAGTGTAACCTCGTCTGCATATTCAAGGTCGCTACCAACAGGTACACCGTAGGCAAGACGTGTAATGCGTATGCCCATAGGTTTTATAAGGCGGGAAAGATAACTCGCCGTAGCCTCGCCCTCAATGGTGGGGTTGGTTGCCATAATAACCTCGGTTACTGTGCCGTCGGCAAGACGTGCCATAAGTTCCTTGATTTTGAGTTGGTCGGGACCTATGTTGTCAAGGGGAGAGAGTGTGCCGTGAAGCACGTGGTAAATGCCCCTATATTCGCGTGTGCGTTCAAAAGCCAAAATATCTTTTGGGTCTTCTACAACGCAAATTGTTGTGCGGTCACGCGTACTGTCGGCACAAATCGGACAAACTTCCATATCGGTAAGGCATTGACATTCCTTGCAAAAATGGATTTTTTCGCGCGCATCGGTTAGCGCACGTGCAAAAGCCTCTGCCCGTTCTTTCGGTTGTGTCAAGATATAAAACGCAAGACGTTGCGCCGTTTTTTTGCCAATGGACGGCAAACGTTCAAACTGATTTATAAGTTCCGCAAGCGGAGCGATGTTATATGCCATTTTACATCAACCCCGGAATGTTAAGACCGCTTGTAATTGCACTCATTTCGGTCTCTGACGTGCGTTTTGCGTTATCAATAGCCTCGTTAACGGCAACGGTTACAAGGTCTTCAAGCATTTCTGCGTCGTCGGGGTCAACTGCTTCCGGTTTTATTTTGAGCGAACGGATTTTATAACTGCCGTCGATTGTGACGGTTACAATTCCGCCACCCGAAGACGCGGTGTATTCGCGCGTTTCAAGGTCTTGCTGTAATGCCGCCATATCGTCCTGCATTTTTTGCGCCTGTTTGAGCATTGCGTTCATGCTCTGTCCGTTTCCGCCTGGAATTCTGCATTTCATAATCTATATCTCCTATTTATTCATTAAATCAAGTTTTTCGGCAAACGCTAAAAGTGGGTCGGTTTTTTCCTTTGCTTTGTCCCTCTTGTGGTAGGGCCCTATGTTATAACTCTTGCCAAGCACTTCGGCGATTGCACGTTTAAGCGTTTCTTTGTTGTGGGGCGAGCCGTTCATAATGCCACGCAACTGCGAATTATCACTCTCAATCAGTAAACGGTCATCCTTAATATATGCGCGTGAGCCGCGAAGCACACTGCACATAAGCGGGTTAACCTTTGAAAGCACTGATAATATATCGTTCCACTCTTTTATGGGTGTGTCACCGTTTTCGGTTGGTGCCACGGGGGCAGGGGTTTCTTCTATAACAGGTTCTTCCATCGGTGCGTCACAGTCGTCAATGGGAGGTATTTCTTCGTCCTCATTTTCTACTACTGCGGGCGCGGACGTTTCTGCCGATTTAACCTCTGTATTTGCAACGGGTGTGCCGTTTTCAAGTGCCTCAAGACGTTTTTCAAGTGACTGTAAATCACTCATAATTTTAGGCGAACAAAGTTTTATAAGCACCATTTCCATCTCACAGCGGCGGTTTGAATTCTTCATTCGCGGTACGGTCTGTTGCAGTAAATCAAGGGTATAAACAATATCCTTAAGGCTGTAAAGACGTGCCTGTTTTGTAAGATTTTCATACTCGCGTTTTGAGCAGACGATGGGTTTGTTTTCCAAAGATACCGTCTTCATAATCATCAAATTGCGGTAATGGTTTATAAGTTCGGTCAAAAGACGCGCCATATCTACAGACGAGTTATAAAGTTTGTCGATAAGCATAATAGCGTCTTCGGTTTTACATTCGCGTATAAAGTCGCAAAGGCTGAAAAGATAGTCTTTTCCCGCCATACCGCAAACCTCGCTTACGAGTTGTTCGGTAATTTCGGCTCCCGCGGCGGCGCAAAGGTCCAAAAGTGAAAGCGCGTCACGCATACCGCCGTCGGCAATAGATGCTATGAGCAATGCCGCATCGGGCGAGAGAGTAAGCGCCTCTCTTTCTGCTACCGTGAAAAGCCTGTCGCAAATATCCTTGTGGTCTATACGTTTGAAATCGAAACGCTGACAACGCGACAAAATCGTAGCGGGAAGTTCGTTAACTTCGGTAGTCGCAAGGATAAATATAACGTGTGCGGGTGGCTCTTCAAGTGTTTTAAGCAGAGCGTTGAATGCCGCTTTTGAAAGCATATGCACTTCGTCTATGATGTAAACGCGGTATTTTGCGTTTGCGGGGGTAAAGGTTATCTGGTCGCGTAGTTCTCTGACGTCGTCAACGCCGTTGTTAGAAGCCGCGTCAAGTTCAACAATATCCATAACCTCGCCCGATAAAATTGCGCGACAAGCCGCACATTCACCGCACGGGTCACCGTTTTGCAGATTTTCGCAGTTAACGGCGCGTGCCAAAATCTTGGCGCAAC
>JAFPBM010000039.1 GCA_017424125.1 Clostridia bacterium
AGTGTGCGGAAAATCCCCTAAGCTCCACCAAACTAAAAAGCACCAACCAAAACGGTTGGTGCTTTTTTTATAGAAAGTAAATGAAGGGGATTCGAACAAGGAGGGAGCGATAGCGGGAGAAAACAGTTCGGGGAACTGTTTTTGCCGACGTGGGCAACGAGCGATAGCGAGGCGATAACACACGACAGTGTGCGGAAAATCCCCTAAGCTCCACCAAACTAAAAAGCACCAACCAAAACGGTTGGTGCTTTTGTTTTTTTTATTCCCCTTTATCAACAAAGAAGAAGGGGTCTTCTTTCATCTTTTTAACTGCGGCAGCTTGAAGTTTGGCGGCGTCGTAAAGGTAAGCCGTTCCCTCTAAAACAGTGCCGCATACAAACTCGTCGGGTTTTAGTATGTCGGGTACGCGGTCATAACGCTGTATAAGTCCTTGCGGCGCAAAGTTATGTGCGCGGCTTAGATGTTCGTAGGTTATACCTTCGTAATTTGTGATTTTATACGCAAAAGGCTTTTCTCTTAAGTGATAGGGAACGTCGGCTAAATCCTCCATTCCGTGCATAAACGTATTAGACCTTGTGCTGCAACCGAGCATCAGAATTTTACCATTGTACCCGGGTAGTTTTCTGAAAGGCGAATTAGGACCTACGGGGGTATGGTCGTTTTCGTGTCCGCTTGTGAGCGCTACCTTGTCTTTGCCCCAAACACAAACCGAGTGCGTCGGGTGAATACTTCTGATAACGTCGGGTTGTTTTCTGAACGTTTCGGGGATTATTCCCACACAACACGGTGTATTTCTGACGTCAAAATTGAGGTTATCCAAATTAACGGTTGCGTAAGATAGGGTGGGGAAAAGCAAATTTCCTCCCTCGGTTATAATCTCTTTTAACGCCTCGATAACCGTCTCTGCGCCGCCCTCAATAAATCCTAAAGCAGATAAAGACGAATGCACCAAAACGGTGTCGTTTTCCTTTATTCCCAAAGCGCGGAGGTCGCGTATGAGGTCGCTTTTTGTAGCCATTTTCAAGTCTCCTATAAACTAAGTGTTTTTACTGGTATAGACTTTATCATAATTCTTGGGCGTTGTCAATTGTTTGAGTGAAAGGGGCAAAAGCAAATTGAGCGCGAGTATGAAAAACGCTCAAAAACTTATAAATTTCCGTTAATGTGTTGCACTTTTTATATATGTGTGTTATCATTCTAATATAAAGAGGTGACACGCTATGAAAATAACATTTTTAGGTACAGGCGCGGCGGACTGGCTTTTAGAAAAGCCCGAAGGCTTTACCGATAACCGCAGATTTTCATCGGCTATGATTGATGACTGTCTGCTTATCGACCCAGGCCCGCACGTGCTTTCGGCGCTTTCAGAATACGGCAAAGATATTAAGGATATAAAGTACGTAATAAACACCCACAAACACAGCGACCACTATAATGAAGATACGTTAAAGGCGTTGGAAGATGCAGGTGCTTTATTTGTAGAGTTTGAAGCAGGGGACGAAAAAGTCCTTGGTAAATATACTGTAAGAGCATATTACGGCAACCATTCAACCGCTGCCGCAACGGTGCATTTTATAATCGACGACGGCGAAAAGAAGTTGTTTTACGGTCTTGACAGCGCTTGGCTTATGTATGAAGAGGTAAAGGGCATTAAAGAGCACAAACCCGATTTTGCCGTGCTCGATGCAACCATAGGCGACGTAGACGGCGACTATCGCATTTTTGAACACAACAATTTATATATGGTAGAGGAAATGCAAAAAACGCTGGCACCTTACGTAAAGAAATTCTGTATAAGCCATATGGCACTGACACTTCACACCGACCATAAAACGCTTTGCGAACGTATGGCACCAAAAGGTATACTTGTGGCATACGACGGTTTGGAAGTGGAGATATAGTAAAAAACACCATCACGTGCGTGGTGGTGATTTTGCGTTTTAACTAGAGCAAAAATTGAGGTAATAGGATTGAACGAGAAGATAAAAGACAAAAAAGAACTGTCGCTTATGGTGGTGCTGTTCACTGTTGCGTATATGGTAAGTTATATGACGCGAATAAACTATGCCGCCGTCATATCGGAAATGGAAAGGGAAACGGGCATTGCGCGCAGTCTGCTTTCTATGGCGGTTACGGGCAGTTTTATAACCTACGGCGCGGGACAGATTATAAGCGGAGTTTTGGGCGATTTGGTTTCGCCTAAAAAGTTGGTGTCTATCGGTTTTATAACAACAATTTTGATGAACACGGCAATTCCGTTTTGCAATAGCCCATATCTTAAAATGGTGGTTTGGTGCGTTAACGGATTTGCACAAAGTTTTATGTGGCCGCCGATGGTCAAGATTATGTCTGTGCGCCTTACAACCGCAGATTACGAATCAACCTCAACTAAAATGGCGTTTGGTGCCTCTTTCGGCACAATAGCGGTGTATCTGTTATCACCCGCACTAATTTCGCTTTGGGGTTGGAAATCGGTATTTTTCTTTGCGGCAATCTGCGCTGTTATAATTTTGCTTTTCTGGCATAAATACTGCGTTGACGTAACGGTTTCAAAACCTCAAAAGCAGGAAGAAAAAGAGGTGTACGAAAAGGGCGGCATAAAAGCGCTTTTTACCCCTACGATGATATGTATTCTGATAGCGATTGCTCTGCACGGAATGTTGCGTGACGGTGTTATAACCTGGATGCCGACTTATATTTCGGAAACCTATAATCTTGGCAGTGCCGTTTCAATACTTACGGGTGTTGTTTTACCGATTTTTAGTATAACTTGTATTCAGATTGCAACAAAAATACATCAAAAAAAGGTGGACAACATACTCACGTGTTCAGGGGTGCTTTTCGCCGTAGCAACACTTGCGGCTGTATTGCTGTCGTTGCTTTCGGGAGTCGCCGCAATATTTTCAGTGCTTTGCTCGGCTGTTTTGACGGGCTGTATGCACGGCGTAAACGTTATGCTTGTTTGCTTCGTGCCAAACTGTTTTAGAAAGTACGGCAAGGTATCAACCGCGTCGGGCGTCATAAATGCAAGTACATATATAGGAAGTGCCGCTTTCACGTATGGTATAGCGCTACTTTCGGAAAAGTTCGGTTGGGGATTAACCCTTAAAATTTGGATACTCATAGCAGCGATGGGAACACTTTTTTCTTTTTTGGCTTCAAAACGTTGGATGACACAATATCAAAACAGGTGATAAAATGGCAATTTTTACTTCAACAATCAATCAAACCGCTTTTTTGCTGTTGCTTATAGCAATAGGCTTTTTTCTTGTGAAAATCGGCGCACTTGACGGTGCCTATTCGAGCGTTTTATCAAAACTTGAAAACAATATTTTTGTACCTGCATTGATGCTCGGTACGTTTATGAACAACTTCACGGTAGAAAAACTTTCTATGTCGGGCAAGTTTTTTGTTGTCGGCGTTTTGGTAATGTGCATTATGGCACCGCTTGGTACGCTTTTGGCGCGTTTCTTTTCCAAAAATTCGTACGAACGTAAAATTTATACCTATGGTTTTGCATTTGCAAATTTCGCGTTTATGGGTAACGCAGTTGTATCGGCGCTTTTTCCCGAAGTGTTTATGCAGTATCTTATACTCACCGTGCCGTATCAAATGTTTATATACGCATGGGCTGTGCCTGCACTTTTAATTCCTGTGGAAAATGCCACAACCTTGAAAGAACGTCTGCGCCCGCTTATGAACCCAATGTTTGGCGCGGTAATAGTGGGAATAATCATAGGCCTTCTCAAAATCCCGCTTCCCTCATTTATGAAAACGGCAGTCACCACGCTTGGCGATTGTATGTCGCCCGTTGCAATGATTTTAACGGGTATGACCGTTGCAAAAATCGACCTCAAAAAAGTTTTCAAAACAGTGGGAATTTACGTTGCCACGTTTTTAAGACTTATCGTTATACCGATAATAGTAATCGCGGTGTTATACTTCTTGCCAATGTCTTACGAGATGAAACTTTGCATACTTTGTTCGCTTGCGATGCCGCTTGGACTAAACACCGTTGTAATACCCGGTGCCTACGGAAGAGATACTTCTCTCGGTGCGGGAATGGCGCTTATATCCCACACGGTTTCGGTGGCAACAATACCCGTCATATTTATGCTTTTTGAAAAAGTAGTAGGATAATACGGGTTTCATATTATACCTAAAAACGCAAGACCGACAGGACGAAAAGTGCTGTCGGTCCTTTAATTTTCGGGGAAAATAAGTGATTTAATACAATTTTAAGGACTATATATTAAAAAAACTTAAAAGATTGTGAAAAATGAAACAAATCGAGGGCAAAATCACTTGACAATAATAGGGTATGAATTTATACTTCATATGTAATGGTATGCATATGTATTGCACACAAAAGAAAGGACGATAGCATGCTTTATATTTTAGA